>JAXJVM010000082.1:0-15801 GCA_036308515.1 Clostridia bacterium
CCGCCCACCATATCGCCGGTAATCACGCCATCCGGGTTCAACGCTGTATCTTCGTGTATGTATGTATCCAGCGAGCGAGTTGCCTTTTGGATAGACCCATCCGCTCCAAGCGATACCGTGATCTGGCTGGGTTTCCAACCTGCTGTGATCTGAGGATTTACATTATAAGGCATCAATTGCATCGATTGCACAGAAGCCACATCTCGAAGCATCAGACGCACCTGAGTCGTAGAACCTGTAGAGAATGCAGCACCTTCAGAAATCACAAAGTTGCGCAAATTGGGCACCACCAGCTCTTTTTGAACACCCTGGCGATTTGTATAGCCAAGCACCATTGCAATTGGATCATTGGTGCCGCTTTCCAGATTTGCATCCGAAAGCGCTGTCACAAACTGGATATCCAAAATCTCCACAGAGGAATTGCTGAGCACTGGCAATGTAACCGTTTGATTCTTTACGGTTGCTCCGGTGGGAATGGAGAAATGCTTCAAAAGCTGCCTGGTACCGCCCGTTGTATCTACCGCATAGCAATCAACACATGCCATATCTACCTGAGCATTGATATTGCCGCTGGTCGCAACCAAAATGCCGGTAATATCTTTTACATAGCTCTCGTTAAAGGTCAATTCCAGTATGTTACCTGCCTTAATGGCCTGATACTGCTGATCTGTAACATAGATATATCGGGACGTAAACACCTGGCTGCCACCACTTACAGTCGTATACTGCAGTGCAACAGCAATATCTCTGTTTTCTGCAACAAGGTTTGCTGCTTCGGTTTCATCCCCCAGCATCAAGTAGACCTTCTGCTCATCAGTCTGCGTACTTTGAATGCTACTGGGCAACGCATAGAATTCCATATCGGCATTTCTATGCTCGCAATCCAAATAGAAGGTGTTGACCACAACACCGGATCGAACCTGCTGCACGATCACATGATCGACATACGCGTCTACCACATCGGTAGACTGCGCTTTCACATAAACCTTATTCAGAGAACTCATTCCGGTAGCTGTCAATCCGTTCACGGAATAGATGGTCTTACCTTCAGCATCTGTCAGCTTGTTAAGACCCTTAGCACCGGATTCCAATACACTGCCGTTGCTGTTGGTATACTGTGCACGAATATCAATGTTAAACGAGCCGGAAGCATCGTCGGCCATATATACAAAGACATTCATAACATCATTTTGGGAATTCGGCACGCGGGATACCGCACTGATCCATGTATTTGTCTTTGTATCCAGCTTGATAGCTTCATGTTCGCTAAAATAAATCTCTTGATAAATGTTGCGATCGGTGGGCAGGAAGAGTTCAAATGCAGGAATCTTATCCACTGTGTCCTCACACAAATACTCGGTTGTCCCCAAGCGCACATATTCATCTTGATCATTGATCTGCAAAAGTCCGGTTTCCATCACCAAGGCAGCCGTTATATTTGTAATTTGCAACGACCCGCCGTTAAGACTCTTCATATTCAAGGAAAGCTTTCCAAGTTTTGCTACATCAGAAACGCTAACAACAAATCGATCCGTATGGTTTTCCCGGAACATAAAGCTGTTGTCCGAAACCGCCAAGGGTGTTCCGGTGCTTCCTGTAGTACCGTTATCCAAATAAATCGGTGCTTTGTTAGCATAGTCATACATAGCACGAATGACATCAAAAGTAAGCTGCTTACGTTTTCCCTCTTGGTTGTAGTACTCCAAAGTAGCTTCCATGGTGCCATAGAAGGGACCGCCATTGCCGCTATCGGTATAAACGCCGATTCCCATGAGGAATTCCAGGTTCAATGCATAGGAACTGTAGGAAATCGGATAAATGCGAGAAATATCGGATTCCTTACGGCCTTGCTGACCGGTGATAGAATTGCTTGCTCCCTCGTCTTGATAGTCAATTCCGATCCAGCCTACATTCTGAATCACCCATTCCTTAGATATGCTACCGCCATCGTTACGGCGGACACGAATCTGGGCGATATTCAACTTATCATAGGGATCGCTATCCTCGGAAATATCATCCGGAATGATATGAACCGATACCAATTCACCATAGTCATAATTGGTAGATACGATAAAGCTCTCCGTGCTGCCGGAACGGAAACCATCAGCACTTAATTGCTGATTGGCCAAAACATAGCCACTGACACCGTTTTCAAACTCCAGCAGGAAATAGAATCTATTCTTGGATCCATTATCGCCATAGCTGTCTAACAATGAAGTTGTTCCACTTTGGACCTGCACTTCAACCGTATAGTTTTCCCGAACTTTAGCCAGTCCCAAATTGGACGAACACTGATCATAGGACATAGCATAACGGTATTGACTCCAGTCAAAATCATCCACTTTTTGAACACTTTGGGAGATAAAATCAATGACAGCGCTATTATCAGGCTGAATGAGAGCCTTTTCTTCCATGGAAAAAACAGTATAGCCTTCTACATCACGATAATATCTACGATTTGACATCGCGCCATCGACAACCATATCTTCCCAAACACAAGCACGTTTGCCCAAGCGATCCAGCCGAATCACACGGAAACCTGCCATTTGCCAATCGCCGCTTCCATTAGGAACAGAAATGGTCAAGCCTGTAAAATGCTCTACCTGAGAAAGCTCCATAATAAAGGAAATACCGGATTCGGAATTGATCAGCCCGGTAAAGGCAAAATCCTCCCTGGAAGCGGGCCAATATCCGTAAAAGTCTTTTGCGCCGTTACGAACACTATAAGCTCCGCTTTCACGTGCTACACCCGACATATCCACATAACGCAGTTCTACAGTAACATCATCCGGAAAACGAGTAATCTGCGACGGATCAGCAATCAGTTGAATTAAATACTTTTCCGTTGCATCAACAGGAGCAAGTGCTGCTCCCATCTCATAGGAACTCATAGAGACGTAGAGGGTTCCGTCAGCAGAAATATTTTCGCCTTCCACCGTAGTCGCCGTATGGTAGAACAGCGGATTGCCTGCAAAGAAATACTCAGGTCCGCTCGCAGAATTTTCTACAGTAGACGCACTTGCGCTTACACTAGACGCCGGATAAATGCTAACACCAGTTAAGCTAGCGCTTTCCGAACCTGCGATGGTTTGGGAAAGCAAAGCCTTTGCTTCTGTTCCGGTGTGCAGAGTAATCCCCTGAATCTTCTGCATATCCTGCAAGGTACACCCAAAAACAACACTTTCTCCCTGCTGTGCCAGACCTGCGATTTTTGTATCTCCTGACACACCATTCTCCAACAACCAGTTGACTGCACTTGTCATAACGGGCTGGGTAACGCTTCTCAAATCGCCAAAGGAATCCATATACTCGATCTGGATCGCCAAATATTCCCCGAAATTCGCGTCTTTCAGTGCTTTATTGGCATTATAGGCTTGATTCATTTGCTCAAAGCCTGCGCCACTAAAATCAGCAAAATCCACCCGTACTACGTAGTTAAAATCGCCCTCCATAGAATATGGGACAGTTTCAAAAACCAGCCGATGGGAAGCAGTATCCTGCTGGCGAAGCTGGAACAAGGTATTGCCCGTCCAACTAAATACATCTCCGCCGTTTCCATTGCGTTCCTCCAAATAAGCGATCTGGGAACCATTGAATCGAATCAAGTTATTACTTCCGTTGGAAACCACATCGATGATTTGATCCACGCGATACAGGCGCAGACCACTCACATCCCAAGAATACAGCTTGCCTTGTACTCCCTGGCAATAAACATCCAGTCCGGTAACTTCCGCAACCTCAAATTCCGGTTGGAAGAAATAAGTGTTTGTCTTACCTTTTTCCAAAGCTCTTTCAGATGCATATTTACCATCATTGGAAGCCATTTTCAGAGAATCTTGAAGTCCTCCCTTAAATGGGAATACATATTCCATATGGGTATACCCATCGGTATCCATATACTCAAGAGCAAAGTAACTTACACCTTCACCGGCACCATTACCGGTGGTCACAACAAGTGCATATGTATTTTCCACATTTCGAGCAGCTGTTGCAGTTCCGGGAAGTACCAGCGCAAGGAAGAGGGCAAAAAGGCATGCCCCAACAATACCCAATATATGCTTTTTGTTGCGCATAACCTTTCTCATTTCTTTTCCTCCATTTTTATTGGTAAGTAAAATGCTTTACACAATTTTCAGAAGTCCGGCAAAGCCTGTCATTTCAAGGACTTCCATGACCATCTTATTGACGTGGCTCAATTCCAGAACACCATTCTTTTTCACGGCAGCCATATACGTCTTCTTCAAAACACGAAGGCCGGCCGAAGATATGTACTGAAGCTGCTCCATGTTCAGAATCAGCGTATCAAAACGTTCCGTCATTTGAAGGAAAATTTCCTCCGCCTCCGGAGAGGTCACAGCATCCAGCCGACCATCCAGTAACAGCTCTCCTTCTGTGCCACGATTGATCAATTTAATTGTCATACTATTCAGTCCCTTTGTTACTTGTGGTTTTTATTAATGTATTTTTCCAGTTCTTCCAGAGTAACCTCCGAGAAATCCTCACCATACATTTCCATCATTTCAATTGTAGAAATGTTCTCCATTTTCTTTGCTTGTGCGGAAAGGAGCGCCATGATGTCAATACCGCCAGAGGTTTCTTCCTCGGTATCGCCAGAATGCTTCTCATCAGGCATGATCAAGTCGCTGTAATCCCTCTTTGCAGGCGCAGACACAGGCGCAGGTGCAGACGTAGACGCAGGCGCAGGTGCAGGCGCAGGGATCTTTGCCGTTTCGATCTGGAAGGTTGCTGTTGTAGCAGGCTTATTAGATTCTTCCTGCCGTTTGTTGGGTGCGCCGGACTTTTCCTCCAAATCCCTGCGCAATGCCTCAAAGCGATGATTAATTTCACTGCGAATTGCTTCAAAACTGAAGTTTCCGAGGATCTTTGCCAATTGCTGTGCTGTCTCATCGCTGGCAGGCGCTGTTTGAACAACCGTGTGAATCACTTGCGGCTGAACCGGTTCGGGACGAGGCTCCTCTTGAACAGCTGCCGGCGCAGCTTCTTCCACAACAACTACGCGCTCTTTCTTTGCTTCTGCCTGGATTTCTTCCTCAGTAAGCTCCATAAAGCTAATGGCTTTTCGCTCCTGGATCGGCTCCTCAGAAGTCTCGTCATCCAGCATATTCATTTTATGTTCCAAACGGATCAAGCGGCTGGAACCGATAAATTCCTCCCAATACTTGTCGCCTTCCTCGCCGACAAAGTACTGGCTCACATAGTCCGGCTGTCTAAACATTTGGACTACGCTGCTGGGAACTTCAATCTGGAATGTGCTACGGGAAGACGGACTCATAATGGCAAAGGTCTGTCCTCTCGGAGCCGTAGTGATCTGCTCCTGCTCGCTTTCGTTGATACCGCCTGCCTTCTCATAGAGTTTACACAGGTCTTCGATATCATTGGGCGACAATGCAAAAATAAAGCTGTACTGACAAGCGTTAATGATCGCGGTAGACTTTCGGGCAATTTCTTCACTGCCAACAAAGTCCTTGATATTCTGTGTAATCACGATCTGCATACCGTTATATTTACGGATACGCTTTGCCAATTGGAACATGAAATCCAGCGCCACAGGGAATTTTGTATCGATAAAGACGTGCGCCTCATCAATAACAACCACGACCTTACGCTTAAGGCCGTATTTTGTGTTATAATCCCTGTTTTTAATGATCTCGTTATCGATGTACTTTAGTACCAAAAGCATCTGTGCATTCGCAACGGTATTATTGCGGTTTGCAAGCAGCGATTGGAAATTAAAGACGGTAAAGTTTTCTTCCGTGGTGATGGTAGAATGTCCGTTCCAAATAGATGCATTTCTGCCGCCTGCAGAGAATTTTGCAATATAGTTCATGAGTACCCGCAGATTCGAACGAAGGTAGTCGTTATCTGTCTGCTGGAACTCTGCCAAAATTGCATCATACAGGTCGTCAAAGACCGGGTAATCCTCCGGACGCAGCTTTGAGAAATCGGAATCTGGCGTGATTCCCTTGTTGATGTAAACACGATCCACAAGAGAATTCAGATATTCCAGAGCATCCTTGTCACAATCCGGCAAAATCTGGCGGAAGAACTCTTCCAAAAATTGCAGGTGTGTTGCATAACTATTGGCAGATTCTCCGCCGGCCTCATCATCGTCCAAAGCCGTAATGATGTGGAAGGGATTCAGTCTGCCGTTTTGGGCGTTACCTACATTGATAAACTTACCGTGCAGGTTTTTAGCCAGCTCGGTATACTCATTTTCCGGGTCAAGAATAAAAATCTTACTGTCCTCTGCTGCCAGATTTGCCAAAAGGCTCTTTGTGGCATAGGACTTACCGGAACCAGATTTACCAACAATGACCATATTGGAGTTGACGCGTTCACTGTCTCTGCGGAAGAAATCCACAAAGACCGGAACACCCTCACTCTTACCTAAGCGAATACCGCCAACATCAGAAACATTCGCATAAATCCAAGGATATGCCGCTGCAAGAGAGTTGCTGGGGATGCCGCGAGCTTCCTTGTGCATAGGATCCCATGCGCTGATCTGGGAGCCAATGAAGGCTTCCATTTGGGTGAACTCCATGTTGTTCAGCCGGATGCCGTTTTCCTGCCAAGCTTTACGAACAACTCGCTTCATATTAGGAATCCGCGGCAAAAGCGACTTGCTGGGTGTAATCACATTGGGATTGTTTTCTGTGGCAACCAGATCGTAGGCAGTGATATAAACGCTGAATTCCAACAGCGATTCATTATCCTGCTGCAGGGTAGCCAAAAGGCTTCCTAATGTTTCAATATGTGTCTCTAATTCAATTCTTTTAGAATCCACACCGGTGGTATTATACTGACCGCGCAGTTCCTGCAAAGACCGGTCAATGGCGCGAATAGACTTGTCTCGATCCATAGGACGGCATTTGATGACACATTTGGTTCCGGGCATAGAGAACACGCCTGCGATCCAAGCATCGGATACCGTCGTAGGATAGTCTACAACGCGCAAATTGTGGGTTACAATTCCGTTAACCTCCACAGTACGCATTTTCACATTTACATACTGGGGCATCGCCCAACGGGCATAATCTGAGGGTTTCAGTGTTTCGATTTCCTCTTCCCGGATATCCAAACAGTTACTGTACTTTAAAAAGACGGCCAGTTCTTTATCATCGAGCCGCTTCGGGTACATTTCTGCGCTTTTGAGCGTAGTTACAGCGGTGCTTATTTGGTTTTCCAGTTGCCGCTTATCGCTATCAAACAAAACAATGTAATAAAACGGCTCTACAATTTTTTCATCGCCACAGAGATTCTCTACCTCTGCAATGCGATCATACATAACCTCTACTCGGGTCTTCAGCTCGTCCTCCGTGATCATGCCTTTTTCGAAGGATCGACGCAATTGAGCTAGTTTGTTATGCTCACTTTCCAAATAGGCTTCATAATGAATCGGCCTTTCCAGCTTAACGATATTAGCACCATAGGTAGTGTGAATCGACCTAAGGAGCTTACCAAGGCCATTCTCGATGGTGTTTTCCCGTCGATACTCACTGAAAAAGCGGAACTCAACAGCAGGAATCTCCAAAACTGCGCCGTAGTAGTTGCCATTATAGCTAATAAATCCGTCGCGAATGTCTGTAAAGGCAGAAAACGACTCCATGGGTTCCGCCTTTCCAGTCTGCTCTTTGTACAGAATTGCCTGTTCAGCAGCGCGCTTTGCTTCCTCTTTTCGACGTTGCCGGATCTGCTCTTTTTCTTCTTCGGAAATATCCTCGGATGCAAGGAGCCGATCTTCTTCCTTGATTCGCTCCTTTCGATCCTTCGGGGTTTCATCCGTATCCTTATCCGCGCGGAAAACCTTCGCAAAGGATTTGCTCTTACTTCCCTCTGGGTCCAAAAGCTGTTCATCAGAGGTAGATCTACGATATGTTCTGCGATAAGCAAAATGACGAAGCATATTGACCAAATAGATATAGTTTGGAACTGTATCCATTCGCATCAGTAACAAACCTGCAATAAACAGCACACCAAGAACAATATAGAATTTAAAGGGTAGACTGGAGATCACCACAAACACGATCATCAAAAAGGCGACCAAACCCACTAAAACATCCGCCAAACGGACACCTTTAAAGAGTTCGATCTGCACTTTTGTTTTTCCGGGTATCAATCGTGCCATAGTTTCACCTCCTACTTAGTAATTTGTAAATTAAGAACTATTCTATTGCTTGTGCAACGACTTTGGCGGCCGCTTAACAGGTTTCTGTGTCTGCGCTGCCTGACCGGCCGCATAGGGATCTGTTGTTTGCTGACCGGGATTCAGATTGTGTTCATTAAATGCATTGGCCATTGCCGCAATTTTGGAAGATTGCTGAACCATTGGCGAGCTTTTTCCTGCATTTTGCACATCAAAGGCCGCAGCCTTTGCCGCGATCTCGGGTGATTTTCCCTGGTTACGGGCATCAAATGCCGCAGCCATTGCCGCAATCCTGGGTGACTGCTGACCAACCGGGGCAGAGTCAAAGCTCTCAAATCCGGTCGTTGTCTGAACGGGATTTGGAGTCGATTGACCCTCGGGCACGGGAGCAGAGTGGCTCTCAGGCACAGAATCCGCGTTGCCACTATTGCGCCATGCGGAGATCTTGCTTGCTAGCGCTTTACCGCCGGAATAGACAGCTTTACCTGCAGTCTTACCGCCGTAATACGCGCCATAGCCCAAACCCAGGCCAACGCCGGCTGCACCTTTAAGACCCATCTTTGCACCAAAGCCTAGTGCAGAAAGACCAGCTCCACCAGCTGTTTTAAAGGCTTTTCCGCCAACAAAACCGGCAAACCGCTCGCCTTTACCAACCACGCTCTTGGCGGTACCGCTCATATCACCGGCTGTGATAGACTGCCAGCCTGCATTATCCGCAAGAATACCCGTAATCAGGTTGGTTGCTTTTTCCGATACCTCGAATCCACCCAAAACGATCACCAATTTTGCCAATATATTGGCTACTGGGTTTGCAAACAGGACCAAATTTGGGTCAGTTACAATCGGCATAAAGAGCAATAGCACCCGCATGGATATGACTGTGCCAAAGACACTAAAGCTTTGCACGATGAAGGCTGTGGTCCACTGTTTAAATTTCGCGCCATCATCCAGTGGAGAAACCGCAAGAATCAAAGGAGAAATTAAGTATAGCAGCAGCATATTGAAGATACGACCAACACAGTTCAATATAATCGTGACCAGTGTTACCAGCATTTTATAGCAGGTTAAAAACAGAATTAGATAGTCAAATGCCGCAATACCAATATCGAAATCTTCATTGACCGTATCCAGATCATAAATGCTCTTTTCACCATAGTAATAGGCACCGCGCAAAGGATCTGTCAAACTGGGACTTACATTATAATCCTCGTTCTTGGCGGCTCGCATAGTAGCCATCAAGAATAAGAAACGATCCATTGGAAGGCTGCTACGGGAAGGTTGGTAATGACGCTGATACTCTTCCAGCGGCTTAAAAGAACCGTTTACCTTCAGCAGATCCATAGCTTGCAAAATGGAATTAGAAACACTTTCGTGATAGACATCCAGGCTTAAATCCCGATCCAGGCTGGCAGAATTGGCTATTTTTTGCAAAGCCGATTGCCAGGTAGCGATGGTATTTCCTTCTACATCGGTAGTCACATAATGGAAATCAAATACGCCTTGCTGTTTCAAATATTGAAGGTCAAGCCGCACTTCATTGAAACACTTATTTAAGTTGAAACGATTATTGTAGGATGGATTTAATGAAAAATTGCCAATCGTATTCAACGCACGAGCCATTGCCGCATACTCTTCGTCCGTATATGTAATGGATTCCTCTTCACCCAAATCATCCGCATTGATAAATACATAATTTATCTGCTGCATCAGCAAGGTTGTTGCATTAAGCACCATAGTAATGATGAGGCTCATACACAAGATGGTCAAGGCAGACTTGAACAAGCCAGTGAGTATTTGCCCATAACTGCGCTTTTCCTTGTCGCTCGTGTCAAACAGCTTTTTGATCACTGCTGCGATGGCAAAGGCAAAGCCTACCGTTAATCCGATCAAAGCCATGCCCCAATAGATTTTAGAAACTGTGGTATTGGAGAAGAAAATATTTATCAGATAATCAAAGTCGCCATCGTAAGAAACCTTACTCAGACCTGCCATGACCTCAAACATGCTGTAAAGCAGGTTTATGATCCAGCAACAGCCCACCGAAAGATAGTATAGTAATTTATAGATCGTCGAGTACAAGATGGACTGAAGTCCGTTCATAATGGTATCACCCATACCACTAAGCATATCTTCCATTTTCTTCACCTGCCTCTATGGGAATTTTGCTTTAACGAACGCGTAAATGTTTTCTGGAGTGTACAAGGTAAATAATGATAGCAACACAAGAGCTAATAATCAGTAAGAAGAACAGCCAACTGTTGCCATCAAAATAGATTAAAATTGTAAAAGAATAGGTTGTTTTATTACCGGCTTCGTCCGCCAGTTCAATAAAATATTCGCCGCTTTCCGTAAGCACATCTTTTTTGCCAATCTTTTCTCCGTCGTGATAGATTGTAATATGCGCCGCATTTTTTGCTTCGGAAATGTCAACCGGGCCCTGTGCCTTCCCATCTTTTACATTTTCTAAAGAGAGTACCGGGCCTGTAAAATCTGTCTTTAACAGAAGCTGGTATGGCACATTGGTTTTCATACAGCGATAATGGATATTATATTCGCCCTCTTGGGTAAGCTTAATATAATTTTTCTCAAAAGAAATCGGTTCTTCGTTTAAGGTCGCCTCTGTAAATTCAAACCCTGCAGGCAACGCATAACTGGTAACAGAGTTGCAAAGCTTCGGCACGATTGTAAAGGAAAACAATCTTTCCGAAACAGTTCCTCCTACATACATTACCACGTACTCGCCAGGTGTTTGAAACATTCCTCCGGAAATACTCTGCAGCCGTTCCCCGTTCAGATATACTTCCAAAGTTACACCTGTATCTGCTTTCACAGATACTGCTTGTTCGGTTATCATACCATCTGCTACGTTACTACGCACTGCCTGAGAAGCGGTTGCATTCACATAATATAAAAAGGAAGTCTCTTTGGAATCGTAATAGGTATTACCGGCTATATGCAACGGCATATCGGCCTGCGCTGCAAAAACAGGCATAGCCACCGCACACATAAAGACGAGAACCGCAAACAGTAAGCAAAGTTTTTTCATATTATGCACCTCTTACTGTCCCAGCACGAGCCGGTTGCGATTGCCCAAGTCATAGTATACCGCTTCTGCGCGGAACACATGGCTGCGGATCTCGCCCAGATCCATCTGTCCGAACTTATAATAGGGGCATTTATAGCTTGGTGTGTACTTCGTCTTGAGGGGATAGTTACCAAAGGTAACAATGATTGCGTTGCCAGTGCTGACCTTATTGTTAAGCTTTTGCAGCTCAGACGGGTAAATCAGCGGACGCACCTGGGTCTGGGTGGAAACATTGACGTCCCCTTCCTTGGAACCCAGGCCTGTAGAGGTAGAATTGGTTCTGACAGTCATGTTGCCGCACAGCTCCGAAAACTCCTTACAGGTACCGATATCATTGGAACCGATGAACATCTTCATAGCGCAGTTGGATTTGACGATGTCAGCCACCTGCTCGCCGTAAACATTGTTAAGCTGAGAATAGCTCTGCACCACCATGTTGAACCAGATCTTACGGGAACGGCCGACAGTGATCATTTTGTCAAATTTCTCGATCTTCGGCATATTACCAAACTCGTCCAAAATGAAGTAAACATTTCTGGGCAAGCTCAAATCTTCACGGGCGGAGGCCACCTTGATCAGCGCCTTATACATACACAGCACGAACACCGCCGCCAATCCATGACGGGTATCCTTTTCGTCGGGGATCTTCATAAACAACGCCGTAGGCCGCTCTGCAAACTGAGAAGCCACGATATCTGTGGCGCTGGTCAGTCCGCACAGACCACGGTCGTTGAACATATTCAGTTTATCAAAGGTAATGGACATATAGCTGGACATAGTCGCCTCAGCCGCGGAAAGCACCTGCCGGGACAGCGTTACTGCCTGGGACAAGGGGCTACGGCCCTTAAAGTAATCCTTCAGAGCCTGATAATTGTTCTCGCTGTTTGCCAGCGCTTTATTCAAATTATAGAAATTAAACTTCTCCTTGGTCATGCCAAGGGAGGGGTCCTCACTGTCTTCCAGCATTGCCAGACAGGTCGCTAGAATGATAGAACGAGCACCCTTTTCCCACAAGGGATCTTTTTCATTTTCAATAGGACAAATGACGGAGATCAAGTCGTTCAGATCCTCGTACATTTCGTCATAGATCTTCTGCTTTGCAACAGAAACATCGTCATAGCAATGGGTCAGGTCAGCATAGGCTTTCCCCTGCCACTGGGCCCAGACCGCACCTTCCTCCGCCAAACCATCCATCTGCTTCAGCTCCGGATAGTCCGCCATAGAGTCCCGGTGAACAACAATGCCCTTGCCGGCATGTACGTATTCCTGATACATATCCCAAATTCCGCCCAAGGGATTCCAACGGCTGGAGGAATAGGTATCACGCAGATCCAGCAGCAGCACATCATAACCCCGTTCCTTCAGGTACTTGGAGTGCATGGCAAACAATTCACCCTTGGGGTCAGTCATAATCATACTGGAACCGCAATTGGTGGCACCTAAAAGCTGGATCATCGGGTTAATGAAGGTAGTTGTCTTACCGGAACCGGTAGCACCAATGATCAAAGAGTGGGCATTCGGCATAAAATTACACTGGAGTTTTCCTTTTTTATCGAGGATTGCACGCATGGGTACACCGTCGCGTTTTGCCTCGCCGGCATTATCATAATCAAATTGGTAGAAGAACTTATCCCGCTCTTTATCGGTCATAAAGCGGCTGTTCTCCAAAACGCCGTCAACCATAGCCTTTTCTGCTTTTCCACCAAAAAAGCTTCCGTTAAACAGGCCTCGCATATGACCGCCGCCCAGCCAGAATACAGCCCACAGGACCAAAACGATCATTCCGCCGGTCAGCCAGGTCGCCGGCTGCAGCAGATACATCGGATGCCACAGGAAAGGCTCGCCGCTTACCATAGCCCCAAGATTGGAGATAACAAGCCGGACTATATAGCCAATCGCCAGTATACCGATTGCCACGACCGCTATATTGATAGCCAGGAACTTTTTATTGATGTTCTTTATCCGATCCTTCAGTTTGTCCAGCATGCTTTCCTCTCCTTTTCAATAATTTTGATAGATTAACGGATGTCAGTATGTCCGTTTTTACGTTCGTAGATGCGGTCCTTCGCACCATCGCTATAGTCCGTATACCACTCAGGCGGTTCGTTGATTGCACCCTTATTAACGATTTTTGAAGTGTTGGAAATAAGGTAAGTAAACATTTCTGTGTCCAAACGGCTAACGATTTCATCAAACGCAAACGCGCCGACACCGCCGCGCTCCCGGTCAATTCTGCCACCTACAAGCAGCATTGCATCCGCCTCATTAGTCAAACAGCTATTATTGTTCAGAATCAATTTATTACCTACCATCAGCATACCACGGTTCAGGATCGTAGCGCCATTCTTTGCGTCAACGCTTCCCTTTCCTTGATCGCAAATCACCTTGGCACCATCCAGGATGATCAGATTGCCGCCATCCAGGGAAATTGTTCCTCCAGCATTTTGATCGTAGGCCATAATATAACCGCCCTCATTGACGATGACCGTGCCACCGTTTTTCACGATGATTTTGCCGTTATTCAGCAAATGATCGTCTATCATCAGCACACCACCGTCTTCCACGGTGATGGTAACGCCCTTATCTACGATCAGCTGCTTGTCAATGGAGTAGGTAGCACCCTTGCCGATGGTAAAGCTCTTGACAATGGCATCATACTCTACCGGACGGTAGGTGTAGATCCGGAAGGGATATTCCCAGTATTTGCTAGCATTATCGTTACTGACATCAAAGCGATTATTTTTCCGGGTAAGATACTCATCATCCACAAGCCAGCCACCGATATTGCGGAAAATATGGAATGAACCGCTGATATCCTCATCTTGGGCCTTACCGAGACGCAACTGCGCCGTATAATCCTCGGCATCGCTGGGGTCTTCTTCAAAATTATCATTGCCCAAGTAGTAATACTTTCCCCTGCCCACATCAAAGCGAATCTGGAACATTGGGGAGTCCTGACTTTTTCCTTCTCCGTTGGTATATCCGCTAACCGGGTTATCATCGTCCCAGCCAACAAATTTCATCTGGAAATGACTTACCTTAGACGGAAGAATAAAGCTTTCGGCATAGGGAGAACCATAGCCATCACTGCCCAAAGTATCGTTGGAATAATAATAGTATTCTGTATTAGCATTTGAGTAATTGGGCAAGTTCTCTTCATCGTTCCAAATTTCTTTGGTATACCATACCTTATCGGGATTGCTGGTACCGCTTCCATCAGCATCTTCCCAGGCAAGCATAATATCGCTCCACCCATCGCTACCCGCCAGTGCCATCAGTTCCTCAACCGTATTGACCCAGGAGTATTCATACAGGTTCACCTTGCCGATGGGATCGCCCATATCGCCTTGCTCCGTTTCATCAATGGTGAAGGTTCGCTTATAGACGCGCAGCGGCCGATAATATTCCCCACCGCCAACAGAAGAAGACTCTGTTGTTTCCAGATATTGACCGTCCCGGGTCAGATATCGATCCGCCTTGCCGCTGATATTGACAAAAATATGAAACTCATCGCCCTTATCCTGGAAGGTAAAGGCCTCCGCGCTTTTTTCTTTATCCGTAGGTTCATACTCCGTAAAATAGCTGTATCCGCCACTCATTTTAGACACACGGATATAGTACATAGGAGAATTTTCGTTGTCTTTATCGATGCCGGCAAACTTGATCTGCATATGGCCCAAGCTGTCTTTTGAGGTAAAGCTGCCGGATCTACTGTCCGGCAAGGTAGAGGCCGCCTTATACTCCATCCAGTGGGAGCCGCCTGCATCATAGTTGTTGTAGCCGTCTGCGGTATACCAATGGTAATCCGCAAACCAAACTTTATTATTATCGTCAGTATCTTCCCATGCAATAAAGTAGTCGTGCCACTGATTGTCCGTGGGAAGTTCTGTTATACTTTTAATCCAATCGTACTTGTAGGTTACTGTTGCTGCATTCGTACGGGTCAAAAAAGGCAAAAGAAGACCGCAAAGCAACAACAGAGAAGTTATTCTGCGACTCCATATATTCCATTGCCTGTTATGTATACGCATATTCCCCTCCTGTTGTTACTTTGCGGTTATATCTTCTTGATTAGCTATTGGCAGCAACCCAGTTCTGCAGAATGGGCATAGCCAGCTTCAGTGCCAGCATCAGAACGAAAATCAGCACAAAGCCGATGATTGCGCTCTTCAGATGACCCTTTGCCTTTTCGCGGTCCTGGGGCTCTTCAGCCTTTGCATACTTAACACCCAGCACAACGCAGTACAAAGAACCAATAGCGCCGACAATTGCCAAGGCAGGTGTCAGAAGGCTGTTGATCAGATCCACGATGGGGGTAGTGATGGTGTCAAAGTTAGTGCCGGTTCCCGTTGCAAAAGCAGGTGTTGCCAGAAATGCCATCAGCATCATAGCAACAAGGAACATAGAACCCATTCTCCGTACGTTCAGCTTCTTCATTGCAGTTTCCTCCTTGCAGATTATTAGATATAAAAGCACTATGTGCTGTATATCCGTGATACGGCAGCGAATCACGCCTCAAGATTGGCCCTCAAAGTATCTCTGGCGCGGGCCA
>JAXJVM010000083.1:0-12029 GCA_036308515.1 Clostridia bacterium
GCTGCAAAGTGAGGAGGTTCGTATCATCTATCCAACGTTACTGGCAATGGGAGCACTCGTGAAATTGCCTGTCATCGACACCAACCTTTACGATAACGTAATCAGTATAGGCACAAGCGTGCAACCCAGTAATGTAAAAGTAACCTATTTCAAGAAAGGGTGAGGAAAATGTTAGCAAAAGTAGTAAACGGGAGGTTGGTTGAATTAGTCATTTCGGTGAAGATCTGGACAAGTTGCAGAATACATAGGCAATCCGCGGCTTTTGCCCGGGAATGAAGAAGTAAAATGATGCAAAAAGGGCGTGTCTCAATAAGTGAAAATTCACAAAATTGAGGCAACGCCCATGATTATTTTAATACCTCGCGAAACCGTTCCATAGCGGTTTTGGTGTTTTCGTGGTTAGAAAAGGCAGTCAAACGGAAGAAGCCTTCGCCGTTTTCCCCAAAGCCTGCACCGGGAGTACCCACAATGCCGGCGTTGGTCAGCAGGAAGTCAAAGAACGCCCAGGAATCCATGCCGTTGGGGCACTTCATCCAGATGTAGGGGGAGTTTTGACCGCCGGTGTACCAGATGCCCAAGTCATCCAGAGTCTGGGTCATGACCTTGGCGTTTTCCTGGTAATAGCGGATGTTTTCCCGAATCTGCTTTTGACCTTCTGCAGAGAACACCGCTGCGGCGCCCTTTTGTACCACATAGGAAACGCCGTTGAACTTGGTGGTCTGTCGGCGCAGCCAAAGCTTGTTGAGGTTCAAGCCGTTTGCCGTCAGGGTGGTAGGGACTACGGTATAGCCGCACCGGGTGCCGGTAAAGCCTGCCGTCTTGGACAGGGAACAGAACTCAATGGCACAGGTTTCTGCACCGGGGATGGAGAAGATACTGCCGGGGAGAGAATCATCGTTGATGAACGCCTCATAGGCGGCATCAAAGAGAATTACCGCCCCCTTTGCCTTGGCATAGTCCACCCAAGCTGTCAATTGCTCGCGGTTATAAACTGCGCCGGTGGGGTTGTTGGGAGAACAGATGTAAATGATGTCCGCCTCTACGTGCTCCTCCGGCATGGGCAGAAAGCCATTTTCCTCTGTGGCGGCAGAGAAGAGAATCTTACGTCCATCCATAAGGTTGGTGTCCACGTAGACCGGATAGACCGGATCGGGAATCAGCACCGTGTTGGACTTGTCAAACAAATCCAGAATATTGCCAAGATCGCTCTTTGCACCGTCGGACACAAAGATTTCCTCTAAGGCGAGATTGATGCCCTTTTGGGCATAATACTGCCGGATTTCTTCACGGAGGAAGTCATAGCCCTGTTCCGGGCCGTAGCCGTGAAAGCCCTGGGCGTTTGCCATGTCGTCGACTGCCTGATGCATGGCATCAATGACTGCCGGGCAGAGAGGCAGGGTGACATCACCGATGCCCATACGAATGATTTCTTTTTCCGGGTGGGCTTCGCTGAAGGCGCTCACCCGGTGTGCAATCTCTGCAAAGAGATAGCTCTCTTTTAAATTGTTATAGTTCTGGTTTGGCTGAAACATTGCAAAACTCCTTTCTTACAGTTCCATGCTGCCGTCAAAGACCTTTTCGGCAGCGCCGGTCATGAATACGGTGCCGTCTTCTTCATAGCGGATGGAAAGCTCGCCGCCGACCAATAGTACCCGTACCGGCATATCCCGGTCGCAGTAGCCGTTTTCAATGGAGGCAACTGCCGCCGCACAGGCACCGGTACCACAGGCGAGGGTTTCGCCGCTGCCCCGCTCCCAGACACGCATTTTGATGGTGTGCCGGTCGATAATCTGGATAAATTCCGTGTTGACCCGCTCCGGGAAGAGGGGGTTGAACTCGAACTTAGGCCCGATGGTGGGTAAGTCCAAGCCACTGGGATCATCACCAAAGACGATGCAGTGGGGGTTCCCCATGGAGACGCAGGTGATTCGGTATTCCTGGCCGGCGATCTCCGCAGGCTGACCGATGATTTTATCGCCAGGCAGTGCCACGGGAATCTTTTTTGGCGAGAATTCTGCCTTGCCCATGTTGACCTCGGCACGAACCACTAGATTGTCCTTGGTGAAGAGCCTCAAGGTCTTAATGCCGCTGAGAGTTTCAATGGTGAGGGTTTTCTTCTGGATACCACGGATGTCATGGAGGTATTTACCTACACAACGAATAGCGTTGCCACACATGAGTCCCTCACTGCCGTCTAAGTTAAACATCCGCATTTTGGCATCTGCCACCTTGGAGGGGCAAATCAGTACCACGCCGTCGCCGCCGATGCTGAAGTGCCTATCGGAGAGCATCACCGCCAGATGTTCCGGGGACTGTACCTCCTGCTCAAAGCAGTCTATATAGATATAATCGTTGCCGCAGCCGTGCATTTTGGTAAAATGCAGGGTTTTCTTTTTGCTCCGGCGGTTGTTGATGTCAACCAGCTCGGTGGTGTTTTCCGTGTAGCAGCTCATCAAACTGTCTGCCAATGCGTTGGCAGTGTCGATGGAGGTCAAACAGGGAATCCCCAAGGTGCAGGCGCGGCGGCGCATCTTCACACTGTCCCGTGCCGGGAGCCGTCCCTTGGCGGAGGTGGAGAGGATATACTTGATTTTGCCGCTGTCCAGCAGGGTTACGGTATTGGCTTCGCTGCTTTCGTGGATTTTCTTGACTGCATGGGCTTCGATGCCTGCCTGATTCAGTACCTTAGCTGTGCCCTCGGTGGCGTAAATGGAAAATCCCAGGGCGGCAAACTTTTTGGCAATTCCTACGGCTTCATGCTTATCACTGTTGCGGACGGTAATCAGTACACCACCGTCCTTGTACATCTTGTAACCTGCCGCAACCAAACCCTTATAGAGGGCTTCCTGCAGGTTGGTGCCGATGCCCAGTACCTCGCCGGTGGATTTCATTTCGGGGCCTAAATGGGTGTCCACGTCAATGAGCTTTTCAAAGGAGAATACCGGCACCTTTACCGCAACATAGGGCGGTGTCCGGTAGAGCCCGGTGCCGTAGCCCAGGCTTTCTAGCTTTTCGCCCAGACTAACCCGGACGGCAAGGTCTACCATGGGAATGCCGGTGACCTTGCTGAGATAGGGAACGGTACGGGAGGCACGGGGGTTTACCTCAATGACATAGATGGTATCGTTTGCCAGAATATACTGGATATTGACAATGCCGATGGCGTTAAGCCCTTGACAGAGCTTTCGGGTGGTGTATACCAGTCTCTCTGCCATCAAATCGTCAATGTAAGCCGCCGGATAGATGGCAATACTGTCGCCGGAGTGGATGCCGGCACGTTCCACGTGCTCCATGATACCCGGCAGCAGAATATCCTTGCCATCGTAGATGGCGTCTACCTCCAGCTCCTTACCTTCGATGTATTTGTCGATGAGTACCGGGTTTTCAATACCGCTGTGTAAAATCAGGTTCATGTATTCGGTGATGTCCTCGTCCCCGAAGGCGATGACCATATTCTGACCGCCCAGCACATAGGAGGGACGCAGGAGCACCGGATAGGTCAGGGCGTTTGCCGCCTTGAGGGCTTCCTCCAGGGTCATGACCGTGTGACCCTTGGGGCGTGCCACGTGAAGCTCTTCCAGAAGCTGGTCGAACCGGTCGCGGTCCTCTGCCATGTCGATGCTATCGGCACAGGTGCCTAGAATGGGAATGTTCTTTTCCGCTAAAAAGCCGGTGAGCTTGATGGACGTCTGGCCGCCGAAGGCTACTACCACGCCGCAGGGCTTTTCCAGTGCCAGAATCCCCATAACGTCCTCCTTGCAGAGGGGTTCGAAGTAGAGACGGTCTGCAATGTCAAAGTCGGTAGAGACGGTCTCGGGGTTATTGTTGATGATGACCACGTCATAGCCTTGCTTTTTCAGAGCGTGGACGCAGTGTACCGCAGAATAGTCAAATTCAATACCCTGTCCAATACGGATAGGGCCGGAGCCAAGTACCACCACAGTTTTACTGGTGTCCGCCCGAAGGAAGGGGAGTACCTCGTTTTCTCCGCCGGCATCGGGGGTGTTGTAGGTGGCATAGAAGTAGGGCGTAGATGCCGCAAACTCGCCGCTGCAGGTGTCTACCATCTTATAGGTGGGTGCCAGGGTGCAGGGAAGGGAATGCCCGGAAAGTTTCTGCAGGAAGTCGTCGGTATATCCCAGCTTCTTGCCGGTGACATAGGCATCCTTGGTAAGAGGTGTGTCCTTGATGGAGATTTCATAGTCTAATAGGTGCTTGAGCTTGAATAAGAACCAGCGATCCACCTTGGTGGCGGCAAAGACCTGCTCTACCGTCCAGCCACGCTTGAGTGCCTCAAAAATCAGGAAGAGCCGAAGGTCGGTTGCCTCCTGCAGCACGGATAACAGTTCTTCCTCGGAGTAGCTTTCGCCGTCGGAAAGGTTCAGGGTATCCATGGAAATTTCCGCACCACGCACGGCTTTTAAAATGGCGGATTCAAAGCTGTCAGAGATGGACATAACCTCGCCGGTGGCCTTCATCTGGGTGCCGAGGGTACGCTTGGCGTAGACAAACTTATCAAAGGGCCATTTGGGCAGCTTCACTGCCACATAGTCCAGCGCCGGTTCAAAGGCGGCGTAGGTGTTGCCGGTGACGGCGTTCTTGATTTCGTCTAGGGTGTAGCCCAGGGCGATTTTAGTTGCTACCTTGGCAATGGGGTAGCCGGTGGCCTTGGATGCCAATGCCGAGGAACGGGACACTCTGGGGTTGACCTCAATGACGGCGTATTCAAAGGAATCGGGGTTTAAGGCAAACTGGCAGTTACAACCGCCCTCAACGCCCAGTGCCGTAATGATATCCAGAGCCGCGGTACGGAGCATTTGATACTCCTTGTCTGCCAGAGTCACCGCCGGGGCGATAACGATACTGTCGCCGGTGTGAATCCCCACCGGATCGAAGTTCTCCATGGAGCAGACGGTAATGACGTTGCCGATGCTATCCCGCATAACCTCAAATTCGATTTCCTTCCATCCGGAGACGCAGCGTTCCACCAGAATCTGATGGATGGGAGACTGTGCCATACCGTTTTGGGCAATTTCAGTAAGCTCCTCCTTGGTCTTGGCAATACCGCCGCCACTGCCGCCCAGGGTAAAGGCAGGACGCACAATCACCGGATACCCCACCTCCTCCGCAAAGGTGAGGGCGGTGTCAAGCTCGGTGGCAACCACCGAGGGGATACAGGGCTGACCGATGGCCTCCATGGTGTCCTTAAAGCTCTGGCGATCCTCGGCTTTGTCAATGGTCTCAGGGGAAGCCCCCAACAGACGGACATTGTGGCTATCCAAGAATCCGCTTTTTGCCAGCTGCATGGAAAGGGTGAGACCTGTCTGTCCGCCAAAGCCTGAGAGAATACTGTCGGGATGCTCCTTTTCAATGATGCGCTCCAGGGTAGTCAGGGTTAAGGGCTCGATATAGATTTTATCTGCCATGACTTGGTCGGTCATAATGGTGGCAGGGTTGGAGTTCACCAGTACAATTTCGATGTTGTCCTCTTTCAGTGCCCGGCACGCCTGGGCACCGGCGTAGTCAAACTCTGCCGCCTGACCGATGACAATGGGGCCGGAGCCGATGACCAGCACTTTTTTGATTCCCGGATTTAATGGCATAAGAATGTCCTCCTATCAATCAATGAAATAAAGTCGTCAAACAAGAAGTCTGTATCCCGGGGTCCTCCGCAGGCTTCCGGATGGAACTGCACGGAAAACGCCGGTAGATTATGATAAAGCAAGCCTTCATTGGTGTTGTCGTTGACGTTGGTAAACAGGGGTTCTGCAACCTGGGGGTCAATGCTCTCCGGTACCACTGCATAGCCGTGGTTTTGGGAGGAAATATAGCTCCTGCCGTTTTTGCTGTATCGCACCGGCTGGTTGGCACCCCGATGCCCGTATTTGAGCTTTTCGGTGGTAAAGCCGTGGGCGAGTGCCAATAGCTGGTGCCCCAGACAGATACCCATGGTGGGAATCTGATGGGGAAGCAGTTCCTTGAGGGTTTCAATGACGGTCTTATTTTCTGTGGGGTCGCCGGGACCGTTGCTTAAGAATAAGCCATCCGGATGCAGGGAGAGAATTTCACCGGCATCCGTTTCTGCCGGGAGTACATATACGGTGCAGTCACGTTTGAGCAGGGAGCGGCAGATGTTCTCCTTTTTGCCGAAGTCCAGAAGGGCAACCCTGTATTTTTCGTGTTCTGCCTTGCGGACGTCCATCTCCGAAACAGTTACGCATCTAACAGGGTTTTCTGCCCGGTACTGCTTCAGGGCTTCCTGATCCACCGCATCCGGATCGTCAGTGATTCTGCCGTTCATGGTTCCGTTTTCGCGCAGAACCCGTGTGAGATGCCGGGTATCAATGTCATACAGTCCTGGAATGTCGTGGGCTTTCAGGTAGTTGTCTAGGGTCTCCTCTGCGCGGAAGTTGGAGGGTTCCTCGCAGTAGCTGCGCACGATGTAGGCAGAGGGACTGACAAACCGGCTTTCTGCATCCTCGGGGATGATGCCGTAGTTGCCAATCAGCGGAAAGGTCTGTACCACTGCCTGTCCGGTGTAGCTGGGATCGGTAAGGGTTTCTATATAGCCAGTCATGGCAGTGGTAAAGACGATTTCCGCCGTGACCTCCTTGTCGGAACCAAAGCCCTTTCCGCGAAAGACCATGCCGTTTTCTAAAACCAAATATCTGTCCATATTCATGACTCCTTTTCGCTTAATTTTTCTGATAGTCGCTTTTCAAACCTGTCCTTGGTGTTATGTTCCGGTATGGGGGTAGGATAGACTCCGTCAAAGCATGCCGCACAGAATTCCTCGTTGTCAATCAGGTCGCCTAAGCGTTCCCGGGGCAGATACCCCAGAGAATCCGCACCGATGGTTTGGGTGATTTCTTCAACGGATTGATGGCAGGCAATTAAATGCTCCTTAGAATCAATGTCGGTGCCGTAGTAGCAGGGGTTGGTAAAGGGCGGCGAGGAAATGCGCATATGGATTTCCTTGGCACCGGCATCACGCAGCAGCTTCACAATCCGTCTGCAGGTGTTGCCCCGGACGATGGAATCGTCAATGAGCACCACGCGTTTCCCCTTTACAGTGTTGCCAATGGCGTTGAGTTTTATTTTCACTTGGTCAAGGCGTTCATCCTGCCCAGGGGAAATAAAGGTTCTGCCAATGTATTTGTTCTTAATCATCCCGATGCCGTAAGGAATGCCAGAGGCTCTGGAAAAGCCCAGCGCCGCATCTAGCCCCGAATCGGGAACGCCCACCACCACGTCGGCGTCTGCCGGGCAGGAGCTTGCAAGAATTTCGCCGGCTTTCATCCGGGATTCGTGCACGGAGCTGCCGTCCAGCACTGAATCCGGTCTTGCAAAATAAATATATTCAAAGATACACTTGGTACAGGGCTTTTTGTTACAATGCTCAGTATGAGAGACGATGCCGTCCTTGGAAAATACCAGAATTTCCCCGGGGAGGACATCTCGCTCAAAGACGGCACCCACCGCTTGAAGGGCGCAGCTTTCGGACGCCACTATATAGGTGCCGTCTGGGGTTTTGCCGTAACACAGAGGTCGAAAGCCGTGGGGGTCTCTGGCGGCAATCAGCTTGGTGGGGGACATGAGCACCAGGGAATAGGCACCCTCTAAATGAGACATGGTACAGCTTAGCGCCGTTTCGATGGAGGGGGCGGTCAAACGTTCCTTGGTAATGAGATAGCAGATAGTCTCGGTATCGCTGGTGGTGTGAAAAATCGCACCGGAGAGCTCTAACTGGCTGCGCAGTACATAGGCGTTACTCAGGTTGCCGTTGTGAGCAAGAGCAAGCCTGCCTTTTTGGTGATTTACCTCAAGGGGCTGGCAGTTGCTGCGGTTGTTGCCGCCGGTGGTGCCGTAGCGGACGTGTCCCACTGCCATGGTGCCCTTGGGGAGCTTTGCCATGACATCCTTGGTAAAGACGTCACTGACCAGCCCCAAATCCTTATGGGAATAAAACAAACCGTCATCGTTGACCACAATGCCGCAGCCCTCTTGCCCTCGGTGCTGCAGGGCATATAATCCATAGTAAACGGTGCTTGCAACAGCGGCTGTCTTGGGGGAGAAAACCCCGAACACACCGCATTCTTCGTGTAAATTGCTCATGCGCGTTTTCCTCCGTGTGCTAAGGCTGCCTCCACCAAACCCAAAAACAGGGGATGGGGCTTGTTGGGACGGCTCTTGAATTCCGGGTGATACTGCACTCCGATATAAAAGTCGTTGTCCGGGCACTCTACGGTCTCAACGATGTACCCATCGGGTGAGGTGCCGCTGATGACCAGACCAGCGCCGCTGAGGCGTTCACGAAAGTCGTTGTTGAATTCGTATCGGTGACGATGCCGTTCGGAAATCTGCTCCGCATCGTAGCAACGGTACATCTGGGTGTCCTTTGCCACCTTGCAGGGGTATGCTCCCAGCCGGAGCGTTCCCCCTTTTGCTACACTGTCGCTTTGGTCGGGGAGAAAGTCAATAACCTTGTGGGCGCAGTCTGGGGCAAACTCGCCGGAGTTGGCATCAGTAAGACCTGCCACGCTCCGGGCAAAGGCGATGACTGCTACCTGCATTCCCAGACAGATGCCAAGATAGGGGAGGTTGTGGCTGCGGCAGTAGTCTGCCGCGACAATTTTACCCGCAATGCCTCTGCCACCAAATCCGCCGGGAACAATGACGCCGTCACATTTCCCAAGAATTTCATCGGCGTTCTCTTGGGTGACGTCCTCAGAATCAATCCAATGGATATCCACGTAAGAACCGAGGGCGTAGCCTGCGTGCTGCAGGGCTTCTGCCACCGAGAGGTAGGCGTCATGGAGTTCGACGTATTTGCCCACCAGTGCAATGGTGGTGCGGCGGTTTCTGCCGGCAATCCGGGAGAGCATGGTTTCCCATTCGCCCATATCCGCCGGAGGAAGGTCAAGCCCCAGCTCCCGGCAGACAATATCGGAAAAACCGCTCTGCTCCAGCATCACTGGTGCCTCATAGAGTACCGGCACTGTTAGGTTTTCAATGACACAATCCGGCTTGACATTACAGAACATGGCAATCTTTTTGAAGATGTTTTCCTCCAGGGGTTCGTTGCATCGCAGTACCACAAGGTCCGGAAAAATGCCCATGCCCTGCAATTCTTTGACGGAATGCTGGGTGGGCTTCGTCTTGTGCTCGTTAGAGCCTTGCAGGTAGGGAACCAGCGTCACATGAATAAAGAGAGAGTTCTCCCTGCCCACCTCCAGACCCACCTGACGGATGGCTTCCAGAAAGGGCTGACTTTCGATGTCACCGGTGGTGCCGCCGATTTCGGTAATGACCACATCTGCGTCGGCACGTTTGCCTACGTTATATATGAAGGATTTGATTTCGTTGGTAATATGGGGAATCACCTGGACAGTTTGCCCAAGGTATTCACCGTTTCGTTCTTTGTTGAGGACGTTCCAGTAAACCTTGCCGGAGGTCAGGTTGGAGAACTGGTTTAGATCCTCGTCAATAAAGCGCTCGTAATGTCCTAAATCCAGGTCGGTTTCGGCTCCGTCCTCAGTGACGTAAACCTCTCCGTGCTGGTAGGGGCTCATGGTGCCTGGATCTACGTTGATATAAGGATCCAGCTTTTGGGCGGCAACCTTGAGCCCCCGCATTTTCAGCAGACGTCCCAGGGACGCTGCCGTGATACCCTTACCTAGACCTGAGACCACGCCGCCGGTGACGAAAATGTACTTTGTATTCACGTTTTTTCCTCCTTTATGCCTGTAAAAAAGGACGTCCAATGACTTTGGGGAGAAACCTCAAAATCATGGAACATCCTTGTTCAAGCTTATTCAGTTGTTTATGCATCGTAGGTGCGGATGATGTTTTCTGCGATTTCCCGTCGGGGAATCCGTGCATCCATTGCCTGCTTTTCAATGTAGTAATGGGCGTCTTTCTCGCTCATCTTCAAGTTCTCAATCAGCAGCCATTTCGCACGGTTGACTGCCCGGATATCCGCCATCTTTTCCTGCAGGCTTTGGGTCTTTCGCTCCAGCTTATCCAGCCGTTGCTTGAGAACCGCCATCATCTTAACGGTGGAGTAAAGCACCTGCCGGGAGCTGGGCTTTGCCAGAGTAAAGACGCCACTGTCCTCCACGCGGTAGGAGACCTGGTCGAATAAATCTTCCTTTACCAGTAACAGAATCCCCATGTTGTCCTCGGACATATCCAGCGCCAGTTGAACCCCAAAGTCGTCAGTAAGCGGCGTATTGATAATCAGAATATCCACAGCGCCGGAAACCAACTGCCGTCTCGCCTCTCCGGCAGTCTTTGCCCGAAGAATGGGAGAGAATTCCGATGGAGGGAGAAGCCGGTACAAGTGTTCGCAAACCTTATCTGAAGAGGAAACCACAAGCACACGATACTGTCTTTTTTCAGCAATCATAGCATGCGCCTCCTTAATCATTTTAGAAGATTTGCAAATCCTTTCGGCAATACCTCAGCGATAAAGTCACTCTTTTGTGCCTCTGCAACTGCCTCTTCTAAGGAGGTGGGCAGGGTTTCCAGCTTGTCGGTAATCTCCTTGCCGGCGGTAAACAGATTGATATCTGTGGAGCTTGGCAGGGTCATCTTCTTTTCTATGCCGTCAATGCCGGCGTGAATCAGCAGGGCATAGGCAATGTAGGGGTTTGCCATGGGGTCGGGGGACCGAAGCTCAAACCGCTGAAAGTCTCCGCTGGCGGCGGGAATCCGAATCAGCTGAGACCGGTTCTCCGGCGACCAGGTAATATATTTGGGTGCCTTATGCTCCCCAAGGCGCTCGTAGGAGTCCTGGCAGGGATTCAAAAAGGCGGTAATTTCACGAATGTGTGCCATAATGCCGGCGATAAAAGGCTCGGTAGGGTTGCCGCCGGTCATACTGCTGACCGACAGATTGATGTGCATACCGCTGCCGCTTTCGTCAGGCAAGGGCTTAGGGGAAAAGTCTGCATACAGACCGTTGTGTTCTGCTGCCGCCTTGACCACCGTGATAAAGTTCATGGCATTGTCTGCTGCATGGAGAGGGTCGCTGTAACGGAAGTCAATTTCATTCTGTCCGGGGCCGTCCTCGTGGTGAGAGCTTTCCGGACGAATGCCCATTTCCAGCAGGGTCAGGCAGATTTCCCGGCGGATATTTTCTCCTTTGTCCTCCGGGGCAACATCCATATACCCGGCGCGGTCAAAGGTCTCTATGGTGGGATAGCCGTCCTCATCGGTTTTAAAGAGATAGAATTCAAACTCCGCACCGATGTTAATCAGCAGTCCCTGCTCTCTTGCACGTTTCACCGCCGCCTTCAAAATGGCGCGGCTATCGTATACAAAGGGCGTCCCGTCTGGGTGACGGATTTCACAGAACATCCGTACAACCTTTCCGTGGGAGGGTCTCCAAGGGAGAATATTTAAGGTAGAGGGGATAGGAACCAAAAACAAATCAGATTTTTCCTCATGTCCAAAGCCGGCAATGGCCGAAGCGTCAAAGGAGATGCCGTCCGTAAAGGCGCGGGGCAGCTCGCCGGGCATAATGGAGATGTTTTTCTGTTTTCCGTAGATATCGCAGAATGCCAGTCGGATAAACTTCACGTCCTCCTGCTCTACGAATTCCAGAACCTCTTCGTAAGAATAATTCATCCCTGTTTCATCCTTTCTAGTGTATGCAGATAGGCTTATCCACATTATTGGGAAATTAAAGAAATAAGGATGTTCCTGACAGAGGGGCAATGCTCCATGCTCAGTAAACATCCTTGTTTATCGGAAGTATTATAGCATATCCCTTTGGGCTTGTCAATGAACTTTTTGAAAAAACATCCAAAAAAAATTCAAAACTGGGGGTTGACAAATCAAAATAGCCGTGTTATAATGCCAAACGTAAAAGCGACAAGGAAGCCGCAGACGAGTGCATCGTCTGTGGCTTTTTGTTTGTAATAGAGTGATTTTAGGCATAAGAGCTTGCGTTTCTAATGCCAAAGGCGACAAGGACGTCGTTATGGGATACTCCATGACACCCTGTCGCTTTTTATATTATAAAA
>JAXJVM010000084.1:0-7985 GCA_036308515.1 Clostridia bacterium
GGTGTGGGAATACACACCGAGCAAGAAGGACAGATGCCGACGACGGGCATAATGGTCATCCCGAAAACGAACGCTGCGATAAACTAGCCGTAGCGCAATCTCAAAAATATAAGGGATAATTGCCCTTTTACCCTATAGGGCTCCCAAAAAGCGGAGAATTGATTCGACGGTTTTTGGGAAAGAGGAGGGACTGTCCGCCAAGGCGAAGGTGTGGGAATACACACCGAGCAAGAAGGACAGATGCCGACGACGGGCATAATGGTCATCCCGAAAACGAACGCTGCGATAAACTAGCCGTAGCGCAATCTCAAAAATATAAGGGATAATTGCCCTTTTACCCTATAGGGTTCCCCTAAAGCGGATTACGACTATCGCGTATGAAATCATAAAAATATACCAATCATGATACTATTACAGAACATCTACTTTTCATAGATTGCGCTCTGTAAGAGGTAGGCATTATGCCTAGAAAGGTAGGAAAAAATATGGAAAAACGTATTTACGTAGACAATGCGGCAACCACCAAGGTTGACCCCCGGGTTGTGGAGGCAATGACCCCCTACTTTACCCAGGTTTACGGCAATCCGTCCAGCATTTACGCCGAGGGGCGTGAAGCAAAAGCCGCGGTGGAGCACGCAAGAGAACAGGTGGCAAACGCCATCGGCGCAGACGCCAAGGAGATTTACTTCACCGGCTCCGGCTCGGAGGCGGATAACTGGGCGATTCGCTCAGCGGCAAAAGCGCTTAAGGATAAAGGTAACCATATCATCACCACGGCGGTGGAGCATCATGCGGTGCTGCATACCTGCCAGAGCCTGGAAAAAGAGGGCTATGAGGTGACGTATTTGCCGGTGGATGAGTTTGGACGGGTTTCTGCCCAAGATGTCAAGAACGCCATCAAGGATACCACTATCCTCATTACCGTGATGTTTGCCAATAACGAAATCGGAACGATCATGCCCATTGCAGAAATCGGTGCCATTGCCAAAGAAGCAGGAGTGCTCTTTCATACCGATGCAGTACAGGCCGTCGGCATGGTTCCCATCAATGTGAAGGAATTGCAGGTAGATATGCTGTCCCTGACCGGACATAAGTTTCACGGCCCCAAGGGGACCGGTGCCCTGTATGTGAGAAAGGGCGTCAAACTGACCTCTTTCATTACCGGTGGTGCCCAGGAACGGGGTCGCCGTGCCGGAACCGAGAATGTTCCCGGCATCGTGGGTCTGGGCAAGGCAATCGAGCTTGCTACGGCAGATATTCCTGCAAAAGCGGCTTATCTTACCAAGCTGCGGGATGCATACATCAAAAAGGTGCTGGATAACGTTCCTTATGCACGGCTCAACGGTCATCCCACCGACCGTCTGCCGGGGAATGCCAACATCTCCTTCTCCTTCATTGAGGGGGAAGGGCTGCTACTCTTCCTGGATATGAAAGGGATCTCCGCCTCCAGCGGAAGTGCTTGCACCTCCGGGTCCTTAGACCCCTCTCATGTACTTCTTGCCATTGGCCTGAAGCATGAGGAGGCTCACGGTTCTCTGAGAACCAGCTTCGACATGGAGAATGCTCTGGAGGATGCGGACACTATTGCGACAGCCGTGAAAGAAATTGTAGAACGGCTGCGGAGCATGTCCCCTCTGTATGAGACCTTTTTGAAGGAACAAGGTAAGTAAGAAAGGAGAAACAACTTATGTATAGTGAAAAAGTTATGGATCACTTCAGCAATCCCCGGAATGTGGGTGAGATTGCAGATGCCAATGCAGTGGGCGAGGTAGGAAACCCCCAGTGCGGTGATATTATGAAAATTTACATGAAGATTAACGAGGAAACCGATATCATCGAGGATGTAAAGTTCAAGACCTTCGGTTGCGGTGCTGCCATTGCAACCAGCTCTATGGCAACCGAACTGGTCAAGGGCAAGTCTGTTTCCGAGGCTCTGGAAATGACCAATAAAGCGGTGGTTGAGGCACTGGACGGGCTGCCCCCCATAAAACTGCACTGCTCGGTACTGGCAGAAGAGGCGGTACATTCCGCCCTGTATAACTACTACGAGCGCCGGGGTATCACTCCGCCGGAGGGTCTCAAGTGCAGCGGTTGTTGTGCGGCTTGCCACCATCACCATGACGAGGAAGAATAAGACATGAAGCGTGTAGTCATTGGGATGTCCGGCGGTGTGGACAGCAGTGTTGCTGCCGCCGTACTCAAGGAACAAGGCTACCAGGTCATTGGTGTAACCATGCACCTTTGGGACGGAGAGGATAGTGAGCTTGCCACCATGGCAGAGGACGCCCGGGTGGTGGCAGACCATCTGGGTATTGAGCATCATGTGCTGGATTTGCGGAAAGAGTTCTCCCGGGATGTGATTGACTATTTCTCTCAGGAATATATCAACGGCAGAACCCCCAACCCTTGTATCGTCTGCAATCGGTTCTTAAAGTTCGATGCCATGCTGCAGGCGGCAAAGGCACTGGGGGCAGACAAGCTTGCCACCGGGCATTATGCCAAGGTGGAGTTTGATCAGGCCTCCGGCAGATACCTTCTCCGCCGGGGAGCGGCTTCGGCAAAGGATCAAACGTATGTGCTTTATGGGCTGACCCAGGAACAGCTTTCCCATATTCTCATGCCCCTGGGGGCGTTTGCGGACAAGGATGCCGTTCGTGCTAAGGCGGCAGAACTTCGGCTCCCCACGGCAAACAAGCCGGATAGTATGGAAATTTGTTTTATTCCCGACAAGGATTATGCCGCCTTTTTGGAGCGGCGGATGGGAACCCTCCCTCCTACAGGGGATTTTGTGGATGTGGAGGGCAATGTACTGGGGCAACATAAGGGGATTGTTCACTATACCGTAGGTCAGCGGAAGGGACTGGGCATTGCCTTTGGGAAGCCCATGTTTGTGCTTCGGATTGACCCGGACACCAATCAGGTGGTGCTGGGCGAAAAGGGGACGGAATTTGCCTCCAGCTTGTATGCCGCCAATCCCAACTTTATTCCATTTGAAACATTGACGGCGCCTTTGCGCGCTCATATTAAGGTGCGTTATAGCGCCAAACCGGCACCGGGGACGGTGACCCCGGTGGGTGACGGCTTGCGCGTAGACTTTGACACGCCCCAGCGTGCCATTACGCCGGGACAGGCGGTGGTGTTCTATGAACCGGACGGAGACCTGGTGTTGGGCGGAGCCACGATTTGCAAATAACCATGGTGATAACAGGAGATTGACATGAACTTTCAGGAACTGAGAAACCAAATTCTTGCCCGGGAATATCCCCGGTTGAATAACCGCCAGAAGGAGGCGGTTTTACAAACGGATGGGCCTCTGCTGGTGCTCGCCGGTGCCGGCAGCGGAAAAACCACCGTCATCGTACATAAGATTGCCCATTTGATTCAGTACGGCAGCTATGCAGGAGAGCCTGCAGGCATTACCCCAGAGGAACTGGAAATCCTAGAATGGTATGCCACCGGTGAGATTGACGAGCTGCCGCCGCACCTTGCGCCTTATCTGGTAGGTGAGCCGGTACAGCCATGGCAGATTCTTGCCATTACCTTTACCAATAAGGCGGCAGGCGAGCTGAAACAAAGACTGGTTCAGAGACTGGGCGAGAGCGGCGGCGATATCTTCGCCAGCACCTTCCATTCCGCTTGTGTGCGGTTTTTGCGTCGGGATGCTGAGAAAATTGGCTATGACAAGAGCTTTACCATCTATGACGGCGCTGACCAGCAGACCCTCATGAAGGAATGCATTCGGGAACTGAATATCGACGATAAGAAGTATCCGCCTCGTGCGGTGCTTTCTGCCATCAGTCAGGCAAAGGATAAGCTGGTGGATCCGGCAGAGTATGCCACCCAGGTGGGCGGCGACTTTTATTTTTCGCAGATTGCCCGGCTCTATGAGGTTTATCAGCGTAAGCTAAAAAAGAACAATGCCATGGACTTTGACGATTTGATTGTCAACACTGTACGGCTGCTTGAGGAATGCCCGGAGGTATTGGAGTATTATCGGAATCGTTTTCGGTATATTCTGGTGGATGAGTATCAAGACACCAACCACGCCCAGTACCGGCTGGTAAGCCTCCTTGCAGGGGGGCACCAGAACCTCTGCGTGGTGGGTGATGATGACCAAAGTATCTATAAATTCCGCGGCGCGGATATCCAGAACATTCTCGGATTTGAAAAAGAGTTCAAAAACTGCCGTGTGATTAAGCTGGAGGAGAACTACCGCTCCACCCAGACCATTCTGGACGCCGCCAATGCGGTGATTAAGCACAATGCCGGCCGTAAGGGCAAGGAACTCTGGACGGCGCAAGGCAAGGGTGAGAAGATTGAGCTTTATACCGCCCTCAATGAACACGCCGAGGCGTATCACATTGCCGACGCTATTCGGGAGCGGGGCGGCAGTCTCAATGATGTGGTGATTCTGTATCGAATGAACGCCATGTCCCGTATTGTGGAGGATGCCCTGCTGAAGTCCGCCATTCCTTATAAGGTTCTGGGTGGTCTGCGATTCTATGACCGCAAGGAAATCAAGGATTTGACATCCTATCTGCGGCTGATTCAGAATCACGGGGATGACGTGGCACTGATTCGGGTCATTAACGAACCCAAGCGCGGTATCGGTGCAGCATCTGTGACCAAAGTGCAGACCATTGCTGCCAGAGAAGGCATGACCATGTACGCCGTCTGCCAAAAGGCACATGACTTTGAGGACTTCCCTACTGCCACGGCAGAAAAGCTGAAAAACTTTGGCGAGCTCATTGCCGGGCTCCGCAAGGAACTGGACGAGGGTATGGGATTAGAACTCTTTGTGAAAACGGTCATGGAGCGGACAGGCATGATTGCCGCTTTAAATAAAGAAAAGACCGTGGAGAACCAGACTCGTCTTGAGAACTTAGACGAATTTATCTCCATGATTCAGGAGGCGGTGAATAAGGATGCCGCCGTGACATTAGAACAAATCTTAGAGGATATCTCCCTGATTTCGGATATTGACAACTATGACGAGGCACAGGAGACGGTAACCCTCATGACCCTCCATAGCGCCAAGGGATTGGAGTTCCCGGTGGTGTTCCTGGTGGGCATGGAGGAAGGGGTATTTCCCGGCATGCGCTCTTTTGGCGATGAGGAAGAAATCGAAGAAGAACGTCGTCTTTGCTACGTAGGTATCACCCGTGCCAAGGAGCGGTTGTTCCTGACCCGTGCCAAGAGCCGGACCCTGTTTGGTGCTACCAAGTACAACCTACCTTCCCGGTTCTTAGAGGAAATTCCGCAGGAGCTTCTGGACATGAAGGAAGAGCGGCCCAAGGTGGTTACATTTGATGATATGCCCACCAAAAAGGCGGCAGGCTTTGGCAGGAGTGCCCTGCTGGAAAGCCAGCAGAAGCCCAAGGCGGCACAAGAAAGCGATCTGCCCAACTACGCGCCCGGTGATAAGGTCAAGCACCGGAAGTTCGGCATTGGTACTGTTATTGCCGCTCAGAGTATGGGTAAGGACGTGCTTTTGCGTATTGACTTCCCCACAGAGGGCGAAAAGAAGCTGCTTGCGGCTTACGCGCCCATTGAAAAAGTGGAAAATTGAAAATGGAAAATTACCGGATGGAGGGAGACGATATGTATGATGTTTTGGCAGGGTTCTACGACCGGTTTCAGGACGTGGACTATGATGCCTTTGCAGATTATTACGAAGCCGTATTCCAGCGGTTTGGGATTTCCCCCGAGCTTGTGCTGGATTTGGGCTGCGGTACGGGAAACATCACCTTGCCTCTGGCACGCCGGGGTTATGAAATGATTGCCCTGGATGCCTCTGAGGAAATGCTCCGCTTTGCCATGGAGAAAGCCAAGGCAGAGGGACAGGATATCCTCTTTCTCCATCAGGACATGACTGCCTTTGAGCTTTACGGCACGGTGGATGCCATGGTCTGTGCCTTAGATGGAGTAAACTATCTCACTGGTGACGGGGATATGGCGGCAATGCTCAAGCTGCTGCATTATTACCTGAACCCGGGGGGCATTTTGATTTTTGACATCAACACCCCCTATAAATTCCGAGAAATTTTGGACGGCAATACCTTTATCTATGACGAAGAGGATGCCTACTGCGTCTGGGAAAATGAACTGGATGAGGAGACCGGTATCTGTTACTTTGACCTGACTTTCTTCCTTAATAATGCAGACGGTACCTATACTCGTCGGGAGGAATATCAGGAGGAGCGGATATACGCGGTGGAGGAGCTTACCGAAACTATCTGGGACTGCGGATTGGAGTGTCTGGGGGTCTTTGACAACCTGACCTTTGAAGAACCCAAGCCGGATTCCGAGCGAGTGTTTTTCGTCGTTCGGCGACCCGTGTAAAAATTTGTTGCATTGTCGTAAGCCGTGTGATAAAATAAAGAAAAAACAGAAGCGAGGGATTATCATGAAAAAGTTTTTGCAGGAATTTAAAGCCTTTGCCATGCGCGGCAATGTTCTCGACCTGGCTGTCGGCGTGATTATCGGCGGTGCGTTCCAGAAGATTGTAACCTCACTGGTGGGAGATGTGCTGACCCCGTTGTTGGGGTTGTTTGGCAGTAAGGATTTGAGTGCCCTGACCCTGAAGCTGGGGGAAGCAGAGCTGAAGTACGGCGCCTTTATTACTGCGGTGATTGACTTCATCTTTATGGCGTTTATTATCTTCCTGCTGGTAAAGGGAATTAACAAGGTTATGAGCCTTGGCGTCAAGAAGAAGGAAGAAACGGTGGAGCCTACTGTCAAGCAGTGTCCCTATTGCTTCAGCGAAATTGCCATTGAGGCAACCCGGTGTCCCCATTGTACCTCGGTTCTTGCTGAAGAGGGAGAAACGGAATAATACGGTCTTTTGAGGAGGGATTGTCATGTATGCAGATGGAATAGCAACGGCAGGCATTGCGGCAGTTTCTGCCATTATGATAGCAGGCTTGTTCATTGTTTCGCTTTTGCTGTGGGTGCTGCAGATTGCGGCATATTGGAAGATATTCACCAAAGCCGGTCAAGCCGGATGGAAGTCATTGATTCCAATTTATGCAGATTATGTGTTGTATAAAATTGCCTGGAAAAAGTCGATGTTCTGGGTGACCCTTGGAATCGGAATTGTGGCAGGTGCTGCAAGTGCGGTGTTCACTTCCTTTACAACACAGATGGCGCTTTCCGGCGTCATTTCTGTGGGCGGTGTTGCTGCCATGGTGCTTGGCGCCATTGCGATGATTGTTTTGACCATTGCTGCACTGGTCATTCAAATTGTATTTTGTGTGAAGCTCGCCCGTGCCTTTGGTTATGGCGGCGGCTTTGCAGTGGGGCTGATTTTACTGGAGCCGGTGTTCCTGCTGGTTCTCGGCTTTGGCAATGCGCAGTATGTGAAGAATCGACAACAGCCCGTGGTTGCTGAACAAGTGGAGATAGAAGAATAAACGAAAACCCTGCCCAAAGGCAGGGTTTTCATATATTTTGTGGGACTGCAAACCGTCGCCACAAAATCTTGTATTTTTTCGGTTTTATACAAAAAGAACCGCTGAATTTTGTGTATCTGTACAAAATTCCTATGAAAACCGCCCTTTTGCATAGCTAAACCTGACAAACTTGACAAAAATTTAAAAAAGGGCGTTTTTTCGGCGAAAATCCGAAAAAAAATCTTGACACTCCATGGCAATCGTTGTATAATGGATAGGCGTGACAAAGACATACGATGATTCCGGAGGTGGCGAAATGCCGTGAAAACGGTAGTTTCGGAAATTTCGGAGGAGATTGTCCGGTTTATCAAAAACGGGCGGAAAGGTCACACTTTCTATTACGAATACAGGTCAAACACCTTGCGGTAGTATGCTGATACCGCTTGGGTTGTGTTGTGTCTGTACGTCCCGAACCGTTGTCCCGTTGGAGGACTTGTCGGATTCGGGTTTCATTTTAAGCTCGTGCGAAACGCCCGGCACGGTGTAAACTATTTATAACTCAAGGAGGGTATAGCATGGCAGCAGAAAAAATCA
>JAXJVM010000085.1:0-2388 GCA_036308515.1 Clostridia bacterium
AATCACAGCCGCCCATCTCTAAATTTCCACTGTCATTCACTTGCAGGCAATCCATCACAAACTGCATTGCTGTCATCCTCCTAAAGTTTAAATATACTACTTTCCTATAATATATAGTACCACAAGTCCGATACTTTGTCAAACAAGAGGGGATTTTCCCCCCGAAATTTAAAAAATTACAAAAATCTTAAAAAAACTCTTGCAATTTGGTTACAGTTGTGCTATACTTTTATGGCGTTTGGGCAAAGTATGCCTAAATGACATTGAATACACACGCTTGGTGATTGCCTGAAAAGTGCCGCACACCCATGACGGTTTCAAGGTGAGTTGACCCAAGCGGAGGAAAAAACTATGGAGGTGTTATTCATGGGCGTTATTCAAATGAAGCAGTTGCTTGAAGCAGGTGTTCACTTCGGACACCAGACCCGTCGTTGGAATCCTAAAATGGCGGAGTACATTTTCACCGAGAGAAATGGTATCTATATCATTGATCTCCAGAAAACCGTAAAGAAGATTGAGGAAGCGTACTACTTTGTACGTGACATCGCAGCCGATGGCGGCAGCGTACTCTTCGTTGGTACCAAGAAGCAGGCTCAGGATGCTATCCGTGAGGAAGCTGAAAGAACCGGCATGTACTTTGTAAACGCTAGATGGCTGGGCGGTATGCTGACCAACTTCAAGACCATCAAGAAGAGAATCGAGCGTCTGTACCAGTTGGAAAAGATGGCAGAGGACGGTACTATGGCTCTGCTGCCTAAGAAAGAAGTTATTAAGCTGAACCTGGAGCAGGAAAGACTGGAGAAGTTCCTGGGCGGTATCAAGGAAATGAGAGATCTGCCTTCCGCTCTGTTCGTCGTTGACCCCAGAAAAGAAAAGAACGCAATCGCAGAGGCACACAAGCTGGGTATTCCGGTTATCGCAATCGTTGATACCAACTGTGACCCTGAAGAAGCTGACTATCCCATCCCCGGCAACGATGATGCCATCCGTGCGGTAAAACTGATTGTTTCTACCATCGGTAACGCAATCCTCGAAGGCAAGCAGGGCGAGCAGAACGCTCCTGCAAACGCTGAGGAAGTTGAAGCCAGCCTGGACAATATGCTGGACGAAGAATAATCATTCTAATCGAGAATACAGAAAGGAAGATTACTATGGCATTTACTGCACAAGATGTTAAAAAGCTGAGAGAAATGACCAACTGCGGTATGATGGACTGTAAAAAGGCCCTCACCGAGACCGACGGCGACATGGACAAGGCCGTTGAATACCTGAGAGAAAAGGGTCTGGCTACCGCTGCTAAGAAGGCAGGCAGAATCGCTTCTGAGGGTATGGTTGAAGCAACCGTATTTGACTGCTGCGGCGTTGGTGTTGCCGTTGAGGTTAACTCCGAGACCGACTTTGTTGCAAAGAACGCTGATTTCCAGAACTTTGTACATGCAGTTGCTGAAGTTATTGCAAAAGAGAACCCTGCAGACGTTGAAGCTCTGAAGGAACTGAAAATCAATGACAGCCAGACTGTCGGCGAGGCTCTGACCGAGAAGATTGCTACCATCGGCGAGAACATGAACATTCGTCGTTTTGAGCGTTTCGAAGGCATCAACCAGGCATACATTCATGCCGGTGGCCGTATCGGTGTTCTGGTTAACTTTGAAGTTGCAGACGCTGACAAGGCGAAGGACGAGGCTTTCGTTACCATGGCTAAGGATGTTGCAATGCAGATTGCAGCCGTTGCACCTCAGTACGTTCGCGAGGACGAGGTTCCCGCTGACGTTGTAGAGCACGAGAAGGAAATCCTGAAGGCACAGGCTCTGAACGAAGGTAAGCCCGAAGCTATCGTTGAGAAGATGGTTGTTGGACGTATCAAGAAGTTCTTCAAGGATGTTTGTCTGGTAGATCAGCCGTTTGTTAAGGATGGCGACATCACCGTTGGCAAGTACGTTGAAAACGTAGCAAAATCCTTGGGCACCGACATCAAGATTGCTAAGTTCGCTCGTCTGGAAAAGGGCGAAGGTCTGGAGAAGAAGGAAGAAAACTTCGCAGACGAAGTTGCAAAGATGATGGGTAACTAATCAAAAAGCTCCCTGCGGGGAGCTTTTTTAATGTTCAAACTTTTCTCTGCTTTTCCAGCCTTTCATAAAAAACAGCATTTCCTTTGCATTTTCAAGCAATCTGCGTTTTGCTTTATGGCTTTCAAACCACTCCAGTCCATCCTTGTTCAAACGTTGTTTCAGTTCGGTTTCCAACTCTTCTTCCAACTGCCTTTCTATTGCCGCAATATCCTGCTCCATTTTCTCGTAATTGGGTTCCGCATTTCTCTCCATATTTCATCTCCCCTTGCAAATAAAAAAGTGTGTGACCGGAGCCACACACCGAAAAATGTATGTCTCC
>JAXJVM010000086.1:0-33132 GCA_036308515.1 Clostridia bacterium
AACCCCGACGTTGCCGAGCTGGTACGGGGTAAGACCGGACGAGTTTACGGTTCCCTCACCGGGCTTTTGACCATGCTGAAGGGTCTGCCCCTTGCCTATAACAAGGATATGCAAGAGGATAAGGAACAGATTTTTGACGCCATTGACACCGTAAAGATGTGCTTGCCGGTGTTCACCAATATGCTTGCCACTATGCAGGTACGCAAGGATAAGATGCTGCAGGGTGCAAAGGGCGGCTTTACCAACGCCACCGATGTTGCGGATTATCTGGTCAAGCACGGGCTTCCCTTCCGGGATGCCCACGGCGTGGTAGGCAGAATGGTCGCCTACTGCATTGAAAAGGACACCGTCATTGATGCCCTGACCATGGAGGAGATGCAAAGCTTCTCAACTCTAATTGAGGATGACATCTACGATGCTATTTCCCTGACCACCTGCGTCAACGAACGCCGGCTAATTGGCGGACCTGCCGTAGAGACCATGCAGAAGGTCATTGACACCTACAAACAAGAAGAAGCATAGTAAAAGCCCGAACCGCAACGGTTCGGGCTTTTTATTTTTATGCCTGACGTATCATGTCTGCAAAATATTGGTGCACGGATAAATCCTCGTTCAGTTCGGGATGGAATGCCGTCGCCAGTAGATTTCCCTGCCGTGCCGCCACAATTCGTCCGTCTACCCGGGCAAGTATTTTCGCGTCTCCGAAAACCTCCCGGATATAGGGCGCACGGATAAAGGTCATGGGAATCTTGCCAATGCCTTGAAATTCCTCTTCGGCATAGAAGCTGCCCAACTGCCTTCCATAGGCGTTCCGCACGGCGGTGATGTCCATGACGGCAAAATGCCTGCGGTCATCATTTTCAATCTGCTTTGCCAGCAGAATCAACCCGGCACAGGTACCGAAAACAGGAAGCCCTGCTTCAATCCGGCCTTTCAGCGGGTCAAACAGTTCCAACTCCCGAAGGAGCTTACCCTGAACGGTGCTTTCGCCCCCGGGAATAATCAATCCGTCAAAGGGCTTATCCAAATCGCTTTTCTGCCGAATTTCAAAGGACTCGATGCCCAGTTGTGCAAGCTTTTGCTCATGTTCGATGAATGCCCCCTGCAGGGCAAGCACTGCAATCTGCATCTTATTTCCCTCTTTCAGCCATCAGCAGTTGAATTTCCTGCTCGTTGATACCAACCATTGCCTCACCTAAATCCTCGGACAGTTCTGCCAGCAGTTTGGCATCGGTGTAGTTGGTGACCGCCTTGACGATGGCGGCTGCACGTTTTTCAGGATTGCCGGACTTGAAGATACCGGAGCCCACAAATACGCCCTCGGCACCCAGTTGCATCATCAGTGCCGCATCCGCCGGGGTAGCTACGCCGCCTGCGGCAAAGTTCACAACCGGGAGTTTTTTATTCTCATGCACATACAGTACCAAATCATAGGGCACCTGCAGTTCCTTGGCAGCATCAAAGAGCTCGTCCTCGGACATGGAGCCAATACGGCGAATTTCCGACTGCATCATCCGCATATGTCTTACCGCCTGCACCACGTCACCGGTACCCGGCTCTCCCTTGGTACGAATCATGGATGCGCCCTCATTGATGCGACGCAGAGCCTCGCCCAAATCCTTGGCACCGCAGACAAAAGGCACATCGAAAGCGGTTTTGTCAATGTGATACTTATCATCAGCCGGAGAGAGCACCTCGCTCTCGTCTATGTAGTCAATGGCAATCGCCTGCAAAATCTGCGCCTCCGCAAAGTGACCAATCCGGCATTTTGCCATTACGGGGATAGAGACCGCATTCTGGATGCCCTGAATCATTTTGGGGTCGCTCATCCGGGATACGCCGCCCGCGGCACGGATGTCCGCAGGAATCCGCTCCAACGCCATAACTGCGCAGGCACCTGCCGCCTCAGCAATTTTCGCCTGTTCCGGAGTGGTAACGTCCATAATGACACCGCCCTTTAACATCTGTGCCAGATTTTTATTCAGTTCCAATCTTTCCTTACTCATAACATTTTACTCCTTTACAAATGGTAATGATTGTATTATACTATAAACTGAACATATTACAATTACCAGAAAAGGAGTTTTTTATATAACCAGATGAGATATATAATTGACGAAACTGTAAAACACCCTGCATATATGCAGTTGTATCTGCAGCTGCGCAGTGCCATTACCGAATCCGTCTACGCCTATGGGGAAAAACTGCCCTCCAAACGTCTGATGGCGGCAGAGACCGACACCAGTGTTATTACCGTAGAGCACGCCTACCAGCTTTTGTGTGACGAGGGCTACACAGAAGCCAGACAGCGCAGCGGCTACTTTGTCATCTATCAGAAGGGAGATTTTTATCCTGTGGCAGAGTACGAGAACACCCATTCAGTGCCTGCGGTCCACCATCATACGGAAGAGACCTTTCCCTTTTCGGTGCTGGCAAAGACCATGCGTTACGTTCTTTCGGAATACGGCGAGCAGATTTTGGTGAAGTCTCCCAACCTAGGAAGCCATGAGCTGCGGCAGGCCATCGCCAGCTATCTTGCACGGAGCAAGGGCATGAAGGTACTGCCCCGACAGATTGTTATTGGGTCCGGCGCGGAGTATTTATATAGCCTGATTGTACAGTTGTTAGGTCGCCACAGAATCTACGCCCTGGAAAATCCCTCCTATGAAAAAATTCGTAGTGTTTACACCGCCAACGGCGTCCGATGTGATATGCTAAAGATGGGCAAGGACGGCATCCAAAGCTCCGCCCTTCACAGTACCAATGCTACGGTACTGCACGTGACACCCTTCCATAGCTTTCCCAGCGGCATCACCGCCAGCGCCTCCAAGCGCATGGAGTATATTCAGTGGGCAAAGGAACGGAGCGGCATCATCATTGAAGATGACTTTGATTCAGAATTTACCGTCTCCACCAAAAACGAGGATACGGTCTTTTCGCTGGAACCGGAGAAAACCGTGATTTATATCAACACCTTTTCCAAGACCATTGCACCCTCCATGCGTATCGGCTATATGGTGCTGCCCAGGGAAATGGTGGAGCTTTTCTTAGAGAGAATCGGATTCTACTCCTGCACCGTCCCAGTGTTTGAACAGTATGTGTTGGCGGAATTTATCAATAAGGGTGACTTTGAGCGGCATATCAACCGCATCCGCCGCAAACGCCGCCAGCAGCAAAAAAAGTAGGGAGCCTCTCCGGCTCCCTTCGCTATATCTTATTTTCTGACAACTTTTTCGCAAGGGGTATCAGCATACACCCTACGGCGTTACCCAGAATAGCGAGAACGAAGTAGAGTCCTGCCGCTCCGCAATGGGCACAGCCGCTGATAAAGAAGTATGCCATATCGGCAACACAGTGGTTAAAGCCGCACAGGATAAACACCATCACCGGCAAAACCACAATGAACAGTGCGCCAACAATGTTGCCCTTTTCCCGGTTACACTTCTCCCCGTGTACCGCCGTGAACATCAGCATGCCACAAAACACCGCAAGCAGAAACATACTCACTGGGGAATCTGCCGTCTTTGCCGCCATAACCGTCGCAGCCTTTTGGGAAAGCTCCCCTCCGAACCGGGTCAGATTCAGCAAAAAACCACCCAGGGCGGTTCCAGCGGCATTCCCCGCAAGGGTAAGGGCTACCTCCCCAATATAGGATGCCGGCTTGACCGCCATATATCCTGCCTTACCGGTGTAAAGTGCTAGCCGAAAGGTAATAATGGCAAACAGTCCCAAACTAAACAGAAAGGCACCGGCAAGCTTGGACTCCGTCAGTAAATTCACCATGCAGCCTATGCATAAAAATACGCCAGACAATATGCCGTCAACAAAAATAGAAGTTCCTTTTTTTCTCATATACGTTCACTTTCTTTTTTATCTTACCATTTCATCCTGCTGCCCGGTAGCACAGTGCGAAGCAATGACCGATTCCACCTCGTCGATGGAGCTGATGGACATATCTCCTGAGACGGTGTTTTTAATGGCACTCAGGGCATTGCCGTATGCCATAGCAGCTTCTACATCGCCTTTTGCCAGAATCCCATATAGCACACCTGCCACATAGGCATCACCGCTGCCCACCCGGTCAATCACCTCAATATTCTTGTAATGCGGTTCTTCATAGAACTTGCCGTCATAATAGAGTCTGGAACCAAAGTTGTGCTTGATAGGGCTGACCACCTCCCGTCGGGTAGTGGCAACAATCTTGCAGCCGTAGGTATCGGCATAGCCCTTCATAATTTCATCCAGGGTACCGGTACGCTGCAGCATTCTCCGGGAGGTCTCCTCGGATACAAACAGGATATCCACCATAGGCAAAATCTTTTCAATGATAGCTCTTGCTTCTTCCTCGCTCCAGAGAGAGGAACGATAGTTCACATCAAAGCTGATGGCAACACCATTGCGCTTCATCAGCTTCATCATTTCCAATGCGGTTTCACGCAGGTACGGATCCAGCGCCAGAGAGATGGAACTGATATGGAATACCCGTGTCCGCTCATAAATCTCGTCAGGGATTTCCGAAAGCTTCAAAGAGCACACCGACGCATTGGCACGGTCATACACCACGGCGGATTTTCTGGGATAGACGCCACTTTCGTAATAATAGATGCCCAGCCGTTTTTCCTCGCTGTCATCCCATACTACATAATCGTCGGAAACATTGCCGTAGCGGATACGTCTGGCAACAAAATGCCCCAGTTTGCTCTTGGGCAGTTTGGTGACAATGGCCGCACGGACTCCCAGATTTGCTGCACCTGAGGCAACATTGAACTCCGAACCGCCGCAGTTCTTTTCAAAAACTTCACTTTGCGAAATTTTCTCTTTATTGGGCGCAGAAAGCCGAAGCATAACCTCGCCAAAGCTAATCAAGTCAAAATCTGCTTTTTTCTTTATAAAATCCATTGTTCAAACCTCCAATATCTTCCATCTTAAAACAATCCCAGAGAACCCAGGACGAAAATCCATACAAATAACGTCAGCAGACAAAGAGCAGAAGAAAGTACCACCACCTGCCCTGCCAGCTTCTCGTCACCACCCATCTGCTGTGCCATGGCAAAGGAGGATACCGCCACAGGGGAGCCGAATACCACCAGCAGGCATGCCAGTGCTTCGTTGCGAAAGCCCAGAAGCACCGCCACAGTCAGCATCACAAGAGGAACCCAAATCAGCCTTGTGGATACCACAATGGCAAGCTCCCGCACATAGCCCTTGATACTGGAAAAGGTAAAGCTTGCCCCCAATATGATAATGGCAAGGGGTGTGGCAATTTTAGAAACATCACTCACTGACTTTTCCAGCACCCCCGGCAGCTTAATATGAAACCCAAAGAAGATGACACCAATGATACAACCAATAATCAATGGATTGGTGATAATCCCCCTCAGGAGACGCTTGCCACTGACCTGGCTGCCGCCCCGGAACCGCTCCAGGCTGATGACCGCCAGCACATTGAACATGGGAACCACAACCGCCACCATCAAAGAGGCAAGACCACTGCCACCGTCGCCGCAGATATAGTTCACCAGGGGTACCCCAAAAATGGCAAAATTGGAGCGAAAGAATCCCTGAAGCATGACGCCGCGCTTGGGGTTGTCCTTGGTGATGCCCAAAACCGCAAAGTAGCCAACGGCAAAGACGGAAACCACCCCCACAACGGTAAAGAGAATCAACTTGGGGTCAAAAACCTGTGCCGACTCCGTCTTGTAGATGTTATAAAACAAAAGCACCGGCAGGAACGCCTTAAATACCAGCCTGTTCATGGCATCAAAGCATGCCTTGTCCGCAATCTTTAAACGTTTCAGTCCATACCCCAACAGCAAAAGCAGAAAAATAGGCATGATGGACGTAAAGGATAATCGTAAGCTTTCCATAAAATCTGTCCTTTTTTAAGCATTCCGTTATATTCTAACACAACTGTCCGGAAAAGTCCATAGCTTTTCCCGAACCCAAAAGGCGGTTTTTACATATACTGTTTTTAGTGGAATAATTATAATTTTTCAGAAAGGATCAGCAAAATGATACAAAATCAAAAGAGATATGTAACGCAGTCCTTGGAGCTGCATCTATTCTTTGCCAGAATCATGAAGGAGCACGCCCTGTTTTTAGAGGCAGGGTTTACGCCCCCAAGCGCCGCCCTCGCCAAGAGAGCGGAGTGGTTCAAGGCGCAGTTTGAGGCACTGTTATGCGACGTGGTGAAGCTGAGCCAGGGTATGGTACGGCAATCGGTATTGGACTCCGGCGAAGTGGTTACCCCCTTCACCCTAAGAGCAGAGCGGCAAACGGAACAGTTTACCGGGATTGACATTGACACCAAAATTACCGAGCTGGAACAGCAGCTCCGGGAAGGTCACTGCGGTCACGAACCCGACGGCAGAGTGTTTCACCGGGTGGCGGCACTGAACCACACGGCAATCCGACTTTTGAACGGGCTGATTGCCTTTAAGGAACGGCTGCTCAGTGAGGTACGAAGCTGCCGCAGGTTTACCGTAAATTACCCGTTGCTCATCGAACACATTTTACGGGAGGCAAAGCTTTACCGCACCTATGTTACGGCACTGGAAAACGGAAACCTGAGCGACCGATTTATGAAAGACACCGAGCGGTTCTGGAACCAGATTATGATGGAGCACGCCATGTTCATCCGCGGACTGTTAGACCCCTCGGAGGCGGCGTTGATTGAAACCTCCGATGCCTTTGCCCAGGAATATGCTGCTTTGCTGGAGCAGGCACGGACAAAAAACGACCTGACGGTTTCTCTCACAGAGGCCTCGCTGGAGGAAACTCTGCGCTTTCGGGACTTCAAGCAGGCAGGCGCTGCCGGCATTCAAAAATGCGAAATCCAGTCCATCATATTACCCTTACTTGCAGACCATGTACTGAGGGAGGCAAACCACTACATTCGTCTATTGGAGGCAAAAAGCTAACCGCATGCAAACAGGGACGGTTCCACCCCACGGAACCGTCCCTCCTATTATTATGAAATCTTGTATTCCTCCATCCAGTGGTTTACCTGAAGCATATAAGCTATCATCTGCGGCCCTGCCATAAGCTGACCGAACCAAGGCTTTCCGTAGTCCTTGGGCGATGCGAGAAAACGTTCGGCCTTTTCCTTAGCCACAAACCGGTGTACCGGTGCCGAGGGATCTTCCAGAACCCTTCTGAATCTTTGAGAGAGCAGTTCTTCATAGGCAGGGTGATAGGTTTTGGGATAGGGGCTCTTTTTACGGTAGAGAACCTCTTGCGGCAATAGCCCCACACAGGCATCCCGAAGCAGGGCTTTTTCCACGCCGTTCCGGTACTTCATGCTCCACGGGACGTTATAGAGATACTCTACGATTCTATGATCGGCAAAAGGAACACGGGCTTCCAGGCCATATGCCATGCTGGCTCTGTCCATGCGATCCAGCAGGGTCTGCATAAACCAGCGAATGTTCAGATAGCTGATTTCCCGCCGGCGCTGGTCCTCCCCACACTCGCCAGGGAGCCGGGGCACAGTTTTTAAGGCGTCCTTATAGCGCTGCCGGGCATAGTCGTCAAGGTGAAGCCTTGCAACCACGTTATCCTTCAGCATACAGGTTCTGGCGGCTATATCATGAGACCAGGGAAACCCGTCTGCGTGGAACAAATCCTCCCGATAAAACCACGGGTAGCCGCCAAATATTTCGTCGGCACACTCACCCGTAAGGGCAACCTTGTTATGCGCTTTTACCAGGGAGCAGAAGAACATCAGGGAGGCATCCACGTCGGTCATCCCCGGCAAATCCTTGGCGCAAACTGCGGCGGGCAGTAAGTTTGCCAGGCTCTCTGTATCACATTCCAGATAGGTATGCCGCACAGGGAACCGGGAGACTAGCATATCTACAAAGGGTCGGTCACGGGTGGGCTGGAAGTTATTCGACCGGAAAAATTGGTTATTGCCGTTAAAGTCAAAGGAGAAAGTATTCAGCGTACCGCCGTTTTCTGTCATAAACTCGGTTGCCACCGCCGCAATGATACTGGAATCCAGTCCGCCGGACAGAAAGCTACAAACGGGCACATCGGAAACCATCTGCCGCCGGATTGCATCACGAACCAGAAAGGAGACCTGCTCCACCGTTTGCCGGTAGTTGTCCGTGTGGGGCTTTGCCTCAAGCTCCCAATAGGGATGCTCCATAAAGCCCTCCCGGGAAAAGACCGCAAGGTTTCCGGGCTGTATCTCATGAACGTCCTTAAACACCCCGTTACCTGGAGTTCGGGCAGGGCCAACGGCGAAGATTTCCCGAAAACTATCCTCGTCTGCCTGGGGACTGACCGCCGGATGCTGAAACAACGCCTTAAGTTCCGAGCCAAAGACCAATCCTCCATCCTTTAGGGTATAAAACAGCGGTTTGACCCCCAACCGGTCCCGGCAGAGCATCAAGCGCTGTTCTCGACTGTCCCAGATGGCAAAGGCAAAGATGCCGTTCAGCATAGAGGCACACCGGGTACCATATTCCATGTATGCATACAAGATAACCTCGGTATCGCCTGTGGTTTCAAAGGTATAGCCCTTTTTCTTCAGTTCCGGCAAAATTTCGTCCGTGTTATAGATTTCGCCGTTATAGACAATGACGTAATCCCTGCCATCTTTCCTTCGACACATGGGCTGAATCCCCCCTGCCACATCCCGGATGGACAGTCGCGTATGCGCCAGCCCTAGGTTTGCATCCAGATATTCTCCGGTCTGGTCACTGCCCCGGTGGGCAATGGCTTGCCGCATGGCAATGAGCACCTCCGTCCACGGCTCCCTGTTATGCACATAGTTATCCTGAAAGTTACAAAAGCCTGCAATCCCACACATAATTCTTCACCTCAGAAAAAAGCGTCGCCTGAAACAGTCAACGCTTTTGTTTTCATCCTATTTTATGTGTGGGTCGGGGAAAGTATGCACTGTGCCGCAGGCTCCCATGTGTTTATTGGGCACATTTTTGGCAGGGAGTCAGTCCGGTAGCAGTTGCCTGTTGAAGGGTAATCGCATAACTGTTCTTTCCACCGCAATCCGGATCCAGGTGATACCGTTTCCCGGAGGGCGTCCGATATACCGCTCCGCTAATAACAGGAACGGAGGTGGTATCCCCGTTTGCGCTCTCTGTCCATGTTCCCGCACCGGTGCTGGCGCCGGTTGCATAATCAATGGTAATGCTTGGCTGTACATTGTAGCAATACACACAGAAGCAAATGCCGATTCCACCATCTTCAATGGAATGCCCCTCTAAAAGCACGCCCCTGGCAACCAGGTTGTCGCCGTCAAAGACCGGGGTTGCACGATACATGACATGATTTCCCGTTGCTTCTACATAGTCAGCAACCATGGTTTCAAAGGGAAGCATCCCATCCACATTCATATATCTGGTTCCGGTGATGAGATTCTTTTCGTTAGCATTTTCCCCGGTTAATTGAAATCCGATTAAATGACAACGATTGTAAAGATACTTCCCCTCCACAGTATCATAAGTGACAGTTTGCCAGCCGGTTGGCATTACGGAACTGATACTCTTCCTGTCTTCCGTGGGCATGATATCCGCCGCTATGGAAGCCATGCACACGTCGCATCTGCCGGCTTCGTCAAGCTTGCTGTAATACTCAAAGGAACCTGTAATCATTTCATAGTCTTTAAAGTACGGGGTGTTCTGGTTAAGCTCCACATAGGGACTGCCGGAATACGCCGGAAGTATTGCCATTAACTCCTCATACTCGTAGCAATCAAAGGAATTTTTAATCACGGTAACCGTCTGCGTACGGTCATCCCATGCCACACCCAGGTTGAACCCCTCTGCTATAAACCGAATCGGTAGCATGGTGCGGTCATTGATGACGCAAGGAGCCACATCGAGGGTATACATACGGTTGTTTAAATACGCAGCGGTACTGTCTATCACCAAGTAGATGGTATCTCCATCCATTTGTAAGGTTGCGGCTTGCGCAGCTTCATCCCAATCCACCGTGCCGGCAAAGGCTTCGATGATGGCACGGATAGGCACCAGCGTACGGTCATCCATAACAACGGGCGTTGTTCCTCTTCCTGCATCAATCTCACTTTGTACACCATTGACTTGCATCATTGGATTATCAATTTGCAGGCTTACAATCACATCTGCGTCATTGCTGTCTGCCATTGCCGGCATTTGAATCAATAAACTGCATAGGAATATGGCTATCGCCAGTAAATATTTACGATTCTTCATAGTACCACACCAAAGGCCTTTCCTGAAAAAAGTATCATCCATGAATCTAATAAAACACTTCCACCAGCTTCAAACCGCAAGCAGGCAGGGTAACACCGGCTTTTTCTCGATTTTTTTCTTCGAATATTTCATGGATAACGTTCTCGTCCAGGTTCCCGGTTCCGATTTCAAAAAGAGTTCCCGCAAGAATCCGAACCATATTATACAGAAATCCATTTCCGTTCATTCTGATTGTAATAATTCCGTTCTCGCTGATAATTTCAATGGCGTTCAATGTTCTAACCGTAGATTTTTTTGTCTTCCCTACGGAACTAAAGCCTTTAAAATCGTGTTTGCCCAGGAGCAGCCTCGCTGCGGAACGCATCTTTTCTATATCTGGATTTCTATCCGTGGTAAAAACATATTTTCTGATAAACACGTTCGGCTTGTTTACGGCTATCTGGTATTCATAGGTTTTAGAAACCGCATTGAGTCTGCTATGAAACCGCGCTCCCACCTCTGCAACAGAAGTCACTGCAATGTCTTCGGGAAGATAGCGGTTCAGATACGCCATGATTTCCTCACAGGTTCTATCCGTTTCACACTTGAAATTCGCCACTTGTCCTTCGGCGTGTACCCCTGCATCGGTTCTGCCCGAGGCAAAAATTTCAACCTTCCTTCCGCACATTCGAAAGAGCACGTTTTCAAACCGTTCCTGAATCGTATTTTTTGTGTTCCTCTGCTTCTGCCAGCCATTGTATCTTGTGCCATCATACTGAATGGTAATTTTATAATTTTTCATTTTATCGCCTCGTATCATACTCGAAAAGGGGTGTCAGCTTGTTCACGGAGTGCAGCTCCGTCTAAGTACACCTATCGTTTTGAAAAATAACTTTGCATTAAGTAACAAGACTAGAATTTTAGCTTTATTTGAACGCATCATGCCATACCCACTATAAAAACAACTCCACGAGAAACACCACTCCACAGGCGGCGGCAGCCACCGTCAACAGACTTCGTTCCATATAGGAAAGGGCTGCCGCAACCACCAAGCCTACCGCCGCAGACACCATACTGTCGGTGGAATAGAGAATGGCAGGCAGAGTCATACTCCCCAGCACTGCGTAAGGGATATACTTCAAAAAAGAACGGATATAGACATTGGTGATGTCCTTGCGAAAGAGGGTCAGCGGCAGACAACGGATGGCATAGGTCACCCCTGCCATAACGGCAATATAGCCAATCAGCCGCAACGTTTCGTTGTTCATTGTTCACCCTCCTTTTCGGGAAAGAAAATGGCGCCGCAGCCGGCAGCAACCACTGCACAGATAATAATGACAAAGCCCTCGGATACACCGGAAAGAAAAGGCACCCACCGAAACAGGCAGCTAAGCCCTACGGCAATCAGCAGAACCACAAAGACAGGCAGGCTTTTCTTTGCCGCCGGAACGATAATCGCCAGAAACATTCCGTAGATCGCAATCCCCAGTGCCGACTGCACCGAAGGGGGCAAAAAGGTTCCGGCAACCGCCCCCAGCACAGTGCCCAGCGTCCACCCCAGGTACGGCGCCAGTATCAGTCCGCCCATGTAACGTTTGCCAACTTTCCCCGCCTTGGTAGAGGATACCGCAAAAATCTCATCAGTAATGCCAAAGGAAATGCCCAGTCGCCCCAGAGTTTTTACCCCTTTATCCAACCGCTGGGAGAGGGAAACAGACATCAGGGCATAGCGAAGGTTAATCACCACCTGTGCCAGCGCCACCTCCATATAGGATGCCGCCGCCACAATCATAGTAAGCCCTGCGAACTGTCCGGCAGAGGTCAGGTTGGTCATGGAAATGGCAATGGCTGCCCAGATGGGCATTCCCTGTGCCACCGCCATCATACCAAAGGTAAAGGAGACGGAAAGATACCCCAGCCCAATGGGAATTCCGTCCCGGACACCGTCAGAAAACCGGTTGATTAAGGTTTGATTCATATGTTTCCTCCTATCCCTTGCCGCAGATGTCGATTTTCTGCATATGCCATGGGTTTTGTAATAACCTTGTAAAATATTCGTAAATTTTTGTTTTTTCCTCTTTACAAAATCGTAAAATTATGTTACAATAAGTACAGTATTGGAAAAGGGGTGTTAGGATTGTTTGTACAAAATGACTTAGTCAAGATTAAGTCTGATCTTGCAGATAACGTAGGCCACAAGGTAAAGCTTACCGCCAAAAGAGGCCGCAAGCAGGTTGTGACTCGTGAGGGAGTCATCGAGAGCACCTACCCCAGCATTTTCATTGTGAAGTTGGACACCCCGGATGATTTGCTGGCAGCGGAGCGCCGTGTTTCTTACAGTTACACCGATGTACTTACCAAGACCGTAGAGTTAATTATCTGCGACCCGGAAGACTAATCTACTTAAAAGAACGTCCTGTAAAGGTCGTTTTTTTGTTTGCCGCTTTCCATTTTATCACAGAAAGAAAAATTCCGCAAGTCCATGTGGGCTTGCGGAATTTTTTCGTTCTTCGTATTACAAAATCGCGTATTTATTCTGATAGCGCTCGTATTCTTCCTTATAGATTCCGGGCATGGTAGCGTGCAGCTCGCGGAGGTACTCGTGCCGGTTTGCTACGCCGCTTTCCTGACGGGTTTGCAAAATGGCAACCGCGATATTGGAGCAATGATCCGCAATCCGCTCTGCATTACTGATGATGCCCAAGAAGATAACACCGGCTTCCACGTTGCATTCCTTTGCTTTCAGCCGCTTCATGTGCTCGCTCTCCAGAATTTCCTGCAGCCCGTCAATGACCTCCTCCAGCGGCTCTATCCGCCGCGCCAAATCCATGTCACACACCTCAAAGGCCTCTGTGGTCATCCGGGTAATCTCTTCAATGGCAGCAAAGAGAGTTTCCATTCCCTGCTTTGCCTTTTCGGTAAACTGAATCTTGTTCTCCAGCATCCGGGCAATATCCTCCTGGATGTTGTCGCAATAGTCACCAATCCGTTCAATGTTGGTTACCATCCGCAGATAACTGCTGACACGCTCGTTATCCTCCTCACTCAACGAAAGCTCTGAGATCCGGGTCAGACTCTCAGTCAATCGGATTTCATAGGCATCCAGCATGTCCTCGTTTTCCTCGAACTGGGGCAGTACACTCATGTCCCGGTTCTTCATCATATTCTGACAGTGCACCACATTTTCATGGGCGATAGAACACATAGCAACCATCGCCTTCTTGGCATTGCCGATGGCGATAGGCGGAGTTGCCAGGAAACGGCTGTCCAGCAGACCGAAGGGCTCGTCCTCTGTGACAGGAGCTTCCTTGACAGTCTTGTTGGCGAGCCATACCAACCCCTTGGCAAAGGGCAGAAGGATCAAGGTGGTAATCACATTAAAGCAGGAGTGGAATACCGAAATCTCCATGGCACCCATTGCTGAAGACCAGAAGGGCAAACCCACCATGGACTGTATGGCATAGAACACACCCATAAACAACGCCGTACCTATGATATTGAAATACAGATGCATCATTGCCGTCCGGCGTGCATTGTGGTTGGTACCGATACTGGACAGCAGCGCAGTCACACAGGTACCGATGTTCTGTCCCATAATAATAGGAAACGCCGCATTGAAGTGGAGCATCCCGGTGGAGGCAATCGCCTGCAGCATACCCACCGATGCAGAGCTGGACTGGATCACAGCGGTAACGCCGGCACCCACCAGCACTCCAACAAAGGGATTAAACTCCTTTGCAAACAGATTGCCCAAAGCAGGAACCTCTGCAAATACCACGTCCATGGAATCGGACATATATTCCATGCCGATAAATAAAACGCCAAGCCCGGTAATCAGCTCACCGATGACCTTTTTCTTCGGGCTTTTGCAGAACATCAAGAGCACCGCCCCCACAATCAGCGCCATAGGTGCAAGGGTAGAGGGCTTGATGATGGTGAGGTACCAGATATCGCCGGAGATATCATTCAGGCTCAGTAGCCAGGCGGTGATGGTGGTACCGATATTGGCACCCATAATAATACCTACCGCCTGATACAGGCTCAAAATTCCTGCATTCACAAATCCCACCACCATAACCGTAGTAGCAGAACTGGACTGAGTCAATGCTGCAACGGCAGCACCCAGACAGACGGAGGTAAACAGATTCCCTGTAACCTTTTCCATAATTTTTTGCATTTTGTTGCCGGCGGCACGCTCTAAACCGGAACTCATGGTGTTCATTCCGAAAAGAAACATCCCCAGACCGCCAAACAGTTTGATGAATTGCAGGACAATCTCCATGTTGCCAAAGCCTCCCAAACGCGTTTAATTTTCAAAATCCGATAAAAAAATTGAAGTAAAGTAAAAAGCCAACTTTAACCAGATAAAGTATATAACAAAAATCAAAAAAAATCAATACTTTTTCCCGTTTCTAGCAGAAATTTATCTAAAAATGAATAAATTTCCGGGGGTATATTCCCCGGCACCCATGGCAAGAATACCCATAGGTGATGATATGGAACAAAAAACCAAGATAACCAAGGACATACAAAAGACCAAGGAATACGTGAAGGATAAGCTGCAGGTGCCGCGGCACTTCGGGCTGGTGTTCCGGGAATTTCAAATTCGTTTTCAGGACGGTTGGGTGGAGGCATTTTTGTGCTACTTTGACGGCATGAGCGACACCACCTTCATCAATCGGGATATTTTACGAAACCTACTCCAAAACGGCGTGCCGGAGTCCCTGTCAGCACCCAGGGAAGAAACCATTTTTGAAAAGCTGACTCCGCTGGGGCCTTTGAGCAAGGCTTTGGACTTTGGGACAGCGCTGGAGGCATTGTATTTCGGCAACTGTATCTTTTTTGCCGATGGCTGTGCCTGCGCCTTTCTTGCCGATGTCAAGAACTGGCGCGGCAGGGGAGTGGGCGAACCCACCCAGGAGGCCAGTCTATCCGGACCCCAAGAGGCGTTCAACGAGGTCATCATGACCAACATGGCATTGGTGCGAAAGATTCTGAAAACTCCCGATCTGATGGCGGAGAACATTCCGGTGGGCACCGTCAGCAAGACCCCCTGTGCCCTGATGTACCTGCAGGGCGTCACCAACGAAAAGCTGGTGGCGGAGGTTCGGCGGCGACTAGAGGGCATTGACACCTCCTATATCTTCTCCACCGGGGATGTGGAAATGATGATTGAGGACACCACCTACTTTCCTATGACCCACACCCTAAAGACCGAGCGCCCTGACCGAACAGCCGCCATGCTTGCCGAAGGTAAGGTGGCGGTCATTGTTCAGGGAAGCCCCTTTGCGTTAATCCTGCCCTCAACGGCAGCGGACTTGATTGAGGCATCCGAGGACAATTACGTCCGGGTGCCGGAGGCAAACTTCATGCGGCTAATTCGGCTGGCAGGCATGACCCTGTCACTGCTTTTGCCGGGGTTGTTTACTGCAATTATGCTCTACCATCACGAGGTCATCCCCACCGATTTGCTCCTTGCCATTGAGGCTAGCCGGGAAAAGGTTCCCTTTCCTCTGCTGGCAGAGCTTCTGCTCATGGAGCTCGCCTTTGAGCTTATTAAAGAAGCCTCCGTCCGGGTGCCAAGTCCCATCGGCTCCACCCTGGGTATCATTGGCGGCTTGATTTTGGGTCAAGCGGCGGTGGAGGCAAACATCGTCAGCCCTATTCTGATTATCATTGTCTCCATTGCAGGCCTTGGCACCTTTGCCACCCCCTCGGCAAGCTTTGCTCGCTCCCTGTCTCTGATGCGGTTCGTGTTTATCCTCTTTGGGGCACTGGCAGGAATGCTGGGGATTGTCTGCGCCGGATTTATGGTTGGAGGACTTTTAACGGCATCAGAGAGCTACGGTGTCCCATTTCTCTCACCCTTTGCCCCCAAAAACGGTGACTCGGTCTGGGGAACCCTGTTGGTAAAGCCTATCTGGAAAAAAGAACTCCGCCCCCGGAGTCTGCGCACCCACAGTCCCCGGGTACAGCCCCATATCAGCAGAAAATGGAAGCAAGAAAAGGAGGACACACTATGAGCATGCATCGGCGATATATCGGCAAATGGGAATTGGGATGCATGGTTTTTCACATCTGCGTTGCCAGGATGTTCACTTCCTACCCCAACCGCTTCACCGCAGTCAGCGGCAGCGCCGGCTGGCTGACGGCACTATATACCGGGATTCTCTTTCTGGCAGTGCTATTCTTAGCCCTGAAGCTTGTCCCGGAAAGAGCGCCGGAGGCACTGGACCGCAAGTCCTTTTGGAAGCCATATCTCTGTGTAGCAGCCGTGTATTGGGTTCTCGCCGCCGTTTTTGCCCTCAAAGAGGGTGTGGCGGTGCTGCAACAGGCAGCCTATCCTCGGTCACCAGACTGGTTTATAATCTTATTTCTTATACTGGGCGCCATTGTGCCGGCTTTGTGCGGTGCACGGGCAATCTACCGTATGCATTCCCTGCTGGTTCTGCCGGTGGGGCTGGTACTGGCGGCAATTGCCCTGTTTGCTCTGGGGGGTGTTGATACTGCCAACCTGGCTCCCTTTCTGGGAACCGGTGTCGGTGCAGTATTCGGTCAGGGGCTTTTCGCCCTGGCACTGTATCTGGATGTGCCCTTTCTGGCAATCCTACTGCCTCGCTGCCGCCCCGAGGTAAACATCAAGCGGACGGTGTTTTTCTCTGCCGCATTGGCAGTGGCAATCAACGTAGGGCTGATGCTGGTTTCCTCTATGGGACAGCCCTATGAAATGGACATTACCGGAGGGATACCTGTTTTCCTTATGGCAAAATCAGGGGTAGGCATGGGGGCAGTCTATCTGCTGGGATATCTCATCTCCATCATGCTTTATCTGGGGCTCGCCCTTCATCTCATTGCCTATAGTGCAAGAGGAATCAGAGGAAAGCTATCAAGCCGAACAGGTGCCGCATTGCTCTGCTTGCTGCTTTGCATCACCTTATCCGGCTGCTATGACAGCCGAGAAGTAGAGGAAACCGCCTACCTGATTGCCTTAGGGGTGGACAAGGGAAAGGAACAGCCTTGCCGATACACCTTTCAGATTTCTAACCCCCTGGAAACAGGGACAACCACCGGCGAGAACAAGGACGAGCCTCCGGCAGAGGAGACCAGCCGGGAAGAATCCAATAAAGGAGTTAATAACATGGTGGTGGAGGCAGAAAACTTCTATCTGGCACTCTCCCAACTGCGCAGTTATCTGGGCAAGGAGCCGGATTTATCCCACTTGAAGGTAATTGCTTTTTCTAAGGAACTGGCACGGGAGGGGCTAGAGGAACACACTTCCTCCTTGCTTGACCAACAGGAAATCCGCCCTGACACCAACCTCTGTCTGGCAGAATCGGCACAGGAATTTCTCACCCGGGTGAAGCCCACACTGGAACAGAGCACCGCCCGATACTATGAGCTGATGTTTTGGCAGCGCTACAGCCCCTATGCCCCGGTTACCGAGCTTAAGGACTTTGTGGCATATAGCCGCAACTCCGGTAGAGACCCGGTTTTGCCTGTGGCAGACGGGGAGCAGGTATCCGGCATAGGAATCTTTCGAGGCGGCGCACTTGTTACCGAGGGGGACGCTCACCGCGCCATGATCTATAAGCTGCTCACCGGCGAGGCCTCCGGCATTTCTGTTACCGCAGGCAGCTCTGTGTTCTCGGTCACCGGGAAGGGCAGACCGAATATCCAAATTCAGCCGGGAGAGAATGCAGACCGCATCACCGTAGAGGTCTCCCTCCGCGCAACACTGCTGCAGGGCACGCCGGAGGATCGTGCAGCCCTCGCTGCAAAGCTGGAGGAGGATATGACCAACTTTCTACGGGAAACCGCCGCTCTGCCGGCAGATGCGCTGGGACTGGGCAATGAGGCACGAAAAAAAAGCCTTACCCAGGGGGACTGGATAAGGTCAGATTGGGAACAACACCTAAAAAAGTTGTCAATTTTTACCAAAACTAGCATAAAGTTGGAAGAAAACCCTTAAAATTTACAAAAAACGAAAAATATTGTAAAATTTTTCTTGACATGTTTTGGAAATTATGCTAGAATGAACTCAGTTCTTGAAAATCAGTAACAATTTTGTTCGATTGTTTAGAAAAAGAAAGGAGCTGAGAACTATGACGTTAAAATCAACGGGTATTGTCCGTGATGTAGACAGCCTGGGTAGAGTTGTTCTGCCGAAAGAGTTGCGTGACACCATGCACATTGCGCAGAAAGACCCTCTGGAAATCTACGTCGAAGGTGACAGCATTATTTTACGTAAATACGAGCCTGCATGCCTGTTTTGCGGCAGCGCAAGCAACGTGATTTCCTTTAACGACAGAAAAATCTGTAAGGAATGCCTTGCAGAGATGAATCGCATCAGTAACGAAGGCTAACCATTGGAAACTGCACTCCATTTACTGCAAGAGGGTGGCAGACCTCATTCAAGAATGTTGCAGTAAAAAACAATGGTGTTTTCGATGTAGCATTTTGCTACAAATACCTTTTGTTATTATTTTGAGAAAGGGGCGCAAAAAGCGCCCCTTTCTTGTTTTCTTACAGAGTGCCGCCGTTTGCACGGTAGAGCTCTTCAATTTCTTCTTTCGGATGGATACTCAAGTAGGAGAAAGGTTTCTCCAGGGATTCGCGTATCAGGGCTAAGCCCTCTTCCTTTTTGCCAAGGGCAAGCAGTACCTTGCCATAGCCATAGTATGCCTCCGGGAAATGAGGCTTTGGCTCCCTTTCCATGAGTTCCTCATAATGCTTTGCGGCGGTCTCATACTCACCCCTGATGGCATAAGTATCCGCCAGATTGTCGCAGATAATAAGGTCGTCCTGATTATACTCGTAGGCTTCCTGATTGAATTTCAGTGCCTTGTCCATGTCGCCGCTCAGGTTATACAGGATGCCCAGATTCTGATAAATCTGGGTGTTTTTATAGCCGGAATCTACAATCTCTTCCAGTTCTTCAATGGCATCGGAAAGATTGCCTTCCTTCCAGCTGACCAACGCCAGGAGATTTTTAATCTGGTTGCGGTCGGCACTGTCCTTGCGCATCAAGCTTTTACAGAGGTTTAAATGCTTTCTCGCCTCGTCCAGTTCCCCGCAGCGCAGGCAAACATAACCCAGCAGCATCTTATTGCTGACACTGAGGTTGCCGATGGAATCCGCAATCTTAAATATTTTCATCGCCTGAGGATATTGCTTCTGGCTATACTTGGTTTTGGCAAACACCGCCACAATATTGGCACGCTTTACCACCAGAAAAATCAAAACAACAATCAGAATTATTCTCCAAAGGTCAATTCCAAAAATCTGCATGATTATTTCTCCTTATTAGTACAAGCTATTGACGGTTCTGGGATAGGGCAGTACATCACGGATGTTGCTCATGCCGGTGAGGTACATAATAGCACGTTCAAAGCCCAGACCGTAACCGGCGTGCTTGGTGCCGCCGAACCGGCGTAAATCCAGATAGTGAGCGTAGTCCCCTTCGTCCAGACCCATCTCCTTCATTCTGGCGGTAAGAATATCAATTCTTTCCTCTCTCTGGCTGCCGCCGATAATCTCGCCGATACCGGGAACCAGGCAGTCCATTGCCGCCACGGTCTTGCCGTCGTCATTTAAGCGCATATAGAACGCCTTAATCTCCTTGGGATAGTCCGTAACGAAGATGGGCTTTTTGAAGATTTCCTCGGTGAGGTAGCGTTCATGCTCTGTCTGCAAATCCATACCCCAGGAAACGGGATATTCAAAGTCTTTGCCGCTCTTTTGCAGCAGTTCAATTGCCTCGGTGTAGGTCACATGACCAAACTCATTGTTCACCACGTTGTCAAGCCGCTCCAGCAATCCCTTGTCTACAAAGTTATTGAAGAACTGCATTTCCTCTGGTGCTTGCTCCAGCACATAGCGAATGATGAACTTGAGCATATCCTCGGCAAGCTGCATATCGTCCTTCAAATCCGCAAAAGCAATCTCCGGCTCAATCATCCAGAACTCTGCCGCATGGCGGGTGGTATTGGAGTTCTCTGCACGGAAGGTGGGGCCAAAGGTGTAGATATCCCCAAACGCCATAGAGAAGTCCTCGCCCTCAAGCTGGCCGCTGACGGTCAGAGAGGTGTGCTTGTTGAAGAAGTCCTTGCTATAATCCACAGCACCTTCCTCGGTACGGGGCAGATTATCCATATCCAAGGTGGTCACCTGGAACATTTCGCCGGCACCCTCGCAGTCACTGCCGGTAATCAGCGGGGTGTGCACATACACAAATCCACGCTCGTTAAAGAACTTATGAATAGCGTACGCCACCAGAGACCGAACCCGGAACACCGCAGAAAAGGTGTTGGTTCTGGCGCGCAGGTGAGGAATGGTACGCAGGTATTCAAAGGAATGCCGCTTTTTCTGCAGGGGATACTCCGGAGAGCTTGCACCCTCAATTTCCACAGACTCTGCCTTGATTTCAAAAGGCTGCTTTGCCTCCGGGGTAAGCACCAGGGTACCGGTAACCCGAAGTGCCGCACCCACGTTTTGTTTGGAAACCTCAGTAAAGTTAGGCAGGCGGTCTGCTTCAATGACAACCTGTAAATTCTTAAAGTAAGAGCCATCGTTCAGCTCAATAAAACCGAAGTTTTTAGAAACGCGCAGGGTACGCACCCAGCCGTTCACACTAACCTGCATACCGTCTGTGACGGAAGCGGTGAAAAGTTCTTTGATTTTCATGGGAATGGTTCCTTTCCTATTTATATTCCTTAATAAGCTCCGCTCTGGGATAACCGCGGCTATATTCCACGTCGGCAATGTAAAAACCCCTGCCGTAGTAGAACCGAATCAACGGTGCTACCTTTGCGGATGTGTGCAGCCGCAGAAGCTTTACGTGGTTCTGCTTCATGACTTTATCTACAACACCCATCAAAATTTTGCCGATACCATTATTGCGGTTGGCAGAGCCAACGGCGAACCGACTGAGATACGCCTCGTTGTTTTCCTGAATCTCAACCCGTACAGCACCAACCGGCTCATCGTCGATGCGTACCACAAAAACGTTTTTAGAGGCAATGTCCCGGCGGATATCCTCCTGCGTCTCGTTGAGTGCCGCAATATTATAGTCAAGCTCTGCCATCTCGCAGTACTTCAAAAAGGCATCCTTGGTAATTTTGTGAATAGCAGGGATGTCCTCCTCGGTGGCATGCTTCACCTCAAATGCATATAAGTTATCCATAACGCTACCTCCGCTTACTTGTTCTCACCCATGAGCGCAACCAGAACGGCTTTCTGGGCGTGGAGGCGGTTCTCTGCCTCGTCAAAGACCACGGACATAGGTCCATCAATGATATCCTCGGTAACCTCATAGCCACGGTATGCCGGCAGACAGTGGATAAAGATGGCATCGTCTTTTGCGTGGCTGAACAGTTCCTTGTTCACCTGATAATCCTTGAAAATCTTCACGCGCTCTGCCTTCTCTGCTTCCTGACCCATGCTGGTCCAGGTGTCAGTGCAGACTACATCGGCATCCTTCATGGCCTCTGCCGGGTCGTTGCAAACCGTAATCTGCGCGCCGGTCTCTTTGGCATCTGCCTGGGCGTTTGCCACAACCTCAGCGTCACATTCATAGCCCACCGGGGTTGCCACCGACATATGCATACCTGCCTTGGCACAAGCATAAAGCAGGGAGTGCGCCACGTTGTTGCCATCGCCCACATACGCCAGCTTCAAGCCTTTCAGCTTTCCTTTATGTTCATAAACCGTCATCAAATCTGCCATTGCCTGACAGGGATGCAGATAATCGGTCAGAGCGTTAATGACAGGCACGGAGCCGTACTTTGCCAAATCCAGCACATCCTGATGGTCATAGGTACGAATCATAATACCGTCCACGAAACGGCTCATGACGTTAGCCGTGTCGTAAATGCTCTCCCCTCTGCCAAGCTGCATATCGTTGGCGTTCAGGTACATGGGGTGTCCACCCAGCTGATACATACCCACCTCAAAAGAAATCCGGGTACGGGTGGAGGACTTGGTGAAAATCATACCCAGGGTCTTGCCCTCCAGTACGTTGTGCTTCACACCTGCTTTTTGTTCTTTTTTCAGTTTCAGTGCCAAATCCATCAAATAGTTGAATTCGTCCACCGTAATATCGTGAATGCTGATAAAATGCTTCAAGCTCATTGTTGTTCCATCCTTTCTACTTTAAAACCTGCGCCAAAGCGCCGCAAAACGCGTCAATATCCTCTTTCGTGACTACCAGAGGTGGAACCAGCCGCAGTACCTTGGTGCCCACCACGCCTACAATGTAGCCGCTTTCTCTCAGGGCGGTGCCAATGGCTTTGGCGATATCCTCATTAAATACCACGCCCAGCATCAAACCCTTGCCCCGTACGGTGGCAATCTTATCACTGTCTATGTTTTCCAGTTTTGCCTTCATATACTCGCCCATTTCAGCAGCGTGGGCAAGCACGCCGTTGTTTAACAACTCGTCCATAACCACCAGTCCGGCACGGGTTGACAGAGGATTACCGCCGAAGGTGGTGCCGTGGTCGCCCGGTGTAAATGCCGCCGCCACCTGCTCCTTTGCCAGAAATGCCCCAATGGGAACACCGCCGCCCAGGCCTTTGGCAAGGGTGACGATATCCGGCTCCACGCCGTACCATTCATAGGCAAACAGCTTGCCCGTCCGTCCAATGCCAGTCTGTACCTCATCGGCAATCAGCAGGGTATCGTTTGCTTTGCAGACCTCTGCAATGGTCCTGGCAAATTCCTCGGTAAGAGGAAGTACGCCGCTCTCGCCTTGAATCCATTCCACCATAATGGCGGCAGTATTGGGATTCACTGCTTGGCGCAATGCGTCACAGTCATTGACCCCCACATGGATGAACTTTTCCAGCAGGGGTCGGTAGGGCTTCTGGTATTTTTCCTGACCTGTAGCTGCAACGGTGGCAAGGGTTCTGCCGTGGAAGGAGTTGCGCAGGGTGATGAACTCCCGCTTCTCCGGCTTGCCTTGTTCTACGAAGTATTTCTTCGCCAGCTTGATGGCACCCTCGTTTGCCTCGGCGCCGGTGTTGGCAAAGAACACCCGGTCACAACAACTGTTTTTCACCAAGAGTTCTGCCAAGCGTGCCTGGTTTTCGGTATAGAACACGTTAGAGATATGGGTGAGCTTTGCCACCTGATCCTGTAGCTCTGCCACCATGCGTGGATGGCTGTAACCCAGGCAATTCACCGCAATCCCGGCAAAAAAGTCCCTGTACTCCTTGCCTTCGGTATCCTTCAGGGTGATACCCTTGCCTTCGGTGAAGCAGACCGGCGTCCGCGCTCCGAAGGTGTTCATATAATATTGACTGTCCAGTTCCTGGACCTGCTTGAGATTCATCCAAATCAGTCCTTTGCATAGTTTCCTACTATAATATCCATCCGTCTATTGTAGCACCTTTTCGCCGAAAATGCAAGCGAAACCGGAAATTTTTTGATAATCCCGATTAGAACTCTTTACATCAGTAAAAAATTCATGTATAATAGATGCAATAATATCCTGTCATTAAAGAGGAAACGATTATGAACGAAACCAACACGCCCAAGGAGGGCAAGGCGGCAAAAACCATTGGTTTGATGGCGATTATCATTTTGCTTGCCAAGTTTATGGGGCTCTTTCGGGAAACCCTGGTGGCAAACATCTACGGCCAGGGTATGGAGTCCGATATTATCAATACTGCAACCCAGATTCCGCTCCTGTTCTTTGACATGGTGCTGGGGGTTGCCATTTTGTCTACCTTTGTGCCGATTTTCAATAACTATCTCAAAAACGAGGGAAAGGACTCCGCCATGCACTTTGCGGACAACTTTGTCACCGTGGCAGGGTCGGCGGCCATGCTGCTGGCACTGCTGGGAGTTCTCTTTGCAAAACCTTTGGTTTATCTCATGACCCCGGGCTATGCCGACGTGCCCGGCAAGGTGGAGCAGACTGCACGGCTTTTACGGATTCTGTTTCCCTCCATGGTCTTTACGGCGGTCGCCTACATTTCGGTGGGGATTCTGCAATCCTTCGGGGAATTTACCATTCCCTCCCTCATCAGCGTGGTCTCCAACGGTGTCATGATTCTCTATCTGCTTCTCTGCGGAAACCGTCTGGGGCTTACAGGCGTTGCGGTCTCCATGCTGGTTGCCTGGGCGTTACAGTTGGTGATTCAGCTGCCCCATTTGAAGAAATTCGGCTACCGCTACCGCTTTCGATTTGACCTGAAGGACAAGGGCATCCGAGAGGCAGGCAAGCTTGCGCTGCCGGTGCTGATTAGCTCCTGGATTCAGCCTCTGTGCAACGTCATCAATATGTCCTTCGGCTCAGGTCTGGGAGACGGCGCAGTATCTGCGCTGAACTGGGCGAATAAAATCTACATCATCATGGTTGGTGTGTTTGCCTACGCCATCACCAACTTTATCTTTCCCAAGCTCTCGCGCTTAAGCGGCCGTGACGAGGATGCCGGCTTTATCCAGATTACCCGGCTGTCGGTGGGCTGGATTCTCTTTTTGATTACCATTATCTGCGCCCTGTTCTTGGCACTGTCCGCCCCCATCATTCAGGTGGTCTTTCAGCGGGGCGCCTTTACGGCAGAGAACACCGCCATTACGGCAGAGGCGTTGTTTTATTACTCCTTTGGTATGATTGGCTACGGCATCTGCGAGGTGCTGAACAAAAGCTTTTATGCCATCCGCGACGGCAAGACCCCCATGGTCACCTCGGTCATTGGCATTATAGTAAATCTGGCGGCAGCCTTTGTACTGACCAAGTGGCTGCATATGGGCATCGGCGGTCTGGCGCTGGCGGCGGCTCTCAGCTCCCTTGCTATTGCTTTCTGTCTGATGGTCATGATGAACAAACGCCGACCCGGTGTGATTGATACTAAATTCTTACTGAATCTTGTGAAAATTCTCCTTTGTGGCGGGGTTGCCTTTGCCGCTGCAAGGATGATCTATCCGCTGACTGCTTCCCTTGCCGGAGGCATGGTGCTGACCCTGCTCCGTCTGTGTATTGCGGCGGCTCCGGCAGGGGTACTGTATTTGGTTCTGGCATATCTGCTCCGTGTGGAGGAGATGCAAACGGCAGTCAACGCTATTTTAAGAAAGAAGGGTTAAGTCTATGAACAACATTCCCGGATATTTTGAAGCCCTGTGGCTATTTATCTGGAACTGGATTTGCCAGAGCGGAACCTACAAGCTTCTGCGGCGTATCTACGACGGTATTTCCTTATCCTGGCGCCGCAGTAAAATCTGCAGCTGGTTCCGAAAAGACCATAACACCCGGGGCTTCCTCACCAACTCTCTGGCAGGGCGGTTTTTCCGTCTGCCGGTGACCTTGCTGGAATTTCTAAAGGGGCGGTACGGCACCGCTTTGGGCGAGAAAATCCAGTCTAGCCCCATCCTCTCCGCCTGTCGGTGTTATCTCCATAACATGCTGGCGTTGAACCTGCGGTTCATAGGCATGGTCTTTATGGGCTGCGGCGCGGGCATGGTCTTTGGCAGTCTGTTTAGCGGTACCGGCGTGGGCTTTCTGACCCTGGCACTCTTTGGGGTGGGAATGTTCCTCTGGTTCTTTGATAACAACGCCACCGACTGGCTGAAAAACTCCGCGCTGGTGCGTCTGGTGCTGAACTGTTTTGGGATCCAGGCAAACTTCGCCTGGTACCATGGCGAATACACCCAGGGTAATTTCCGTTTGCTGCTGGCAGGTGCCGTGGGCTTTGTCTGCGGACTGACAGGCAGCCTGGTTTCTCCGATCCTGGGGATTCTCGCCCTGTTTGGCATTGCCATTTTGTTCCTGGTTCTGGCAAAGCCCATCGCAGGCCTGTATTTCCTGGTATTCCTGGCGCCGCTACTACCTACCATGGTCATGGCGGCTCTGTCGGTGCTCTGTCTGTTTTCTTTGGTCATCAAGAGCCTCATTGACCCCAACTTCAACTGGCATTTTGACGGAATTAGTTTTTTGATTCTGTTGTTCCTTACCATTTATCTGGTGGCAGGCATCACCTCCTTTGCCCTGGTCAAGAGCCTTACCATCTGGGCAATCTATCTGGTGTTTATCAGTGCTTACTTTTTGGTGGTACACCTGATTAAAACCCCAAAACAATTGCAAAACCTGCTGACCACCTTTGTCCTTTCCGGTCTGCTTGTCTGCCTGTACGGCATCGCCCAGTACATCTTTGGCTGGGATACCACCCAGGCATGGATGGACGAGGAAATGTTCAGCGATATCAAGATGCGTATTTACTCCACCCTGGACAACCCCAACGTGCTGGGTGAATACATTCTGCTGGTACTGCCCGTGGCAATCGGGCTTATGTGGACCCGCAAGAGCTGGCTGCAGAAGCTGGTCTACGCCGGGATTTCCGCAGTCCTGTTCGGGGCGTTGATCCTCACATTCTCCCGGGGCTGCTGGATTGGATTGCTGATTGCAGCCGCGGTATTTATTACCTTTGCGGCAGGCAAGCTCTGGGGGCTGGGTCTGGTGGCTTTGCCTATCCTCCCGGCGGTACTGCCGGAGAGCATTATCAACCGCTTTGCCAGCATCGGCGACATGAAGGACTCCTCCACCTCCTACCGGGTGTATATCTGGATGGGTACTCTCGCCATGATTCGGGACTTCTGGCTCTCGGGCATCGGCATGGGTGCTGAGGCGTTCAAGGAGGTCTATCCCTTCTATTCTTATAGCGGTATTGTTGCCCCCCACTCCCACAATCTGTTTTTGCAGATTTTGGTGGAATCAGGCATCGGCGGCATTCTTGTATTCCTGCTGATTCTCATTCTCTTCCTAAAGAAGATGATGGTAGGCTACCAGTTTGGGGGCAAGGGCAACCCCTTGTCCACCATCATAACCGCAATCTCCGCCGGCGTCTGCGGCTTCCTGGTACAGGGCATGTTTGACAACTGCTTCTATAACTACCGGGTACTGCTGGTGTTCTGGCTGGTTTTGGGTATGGCGGTTGCCTGTACCCGGGTGGCAAAAACTATGGCAAAGGAGGAACAGTCATGATTAAAGTTGTGGAGGTCTCCTCCGATTCCAATATTGGCGGCGCAGGCAAGTGTATTCTGACCTTTCTGAAAACCTTTGACCGCCAAAGCTTTGACGTTTGCGCCGTGGTTCCCAAGGGCAGTCTGCTCAAGCCTGAGATTGAAGCCCTGCACTGCAAGGTGTTTGAGGCGGAGCATCTGGCGGAGAAATCCTTGGACATCAAGGCAATCTCCCGGCTGCGGAAGCTTTTTCGGCATTTGAAGCCGGATGTGGTACACACCCACGCCAGTATGTCGGCGCGGATTGCCGCACGGAGTCTGGGGATTCCGGTGGTCTATACCAGGCATAGCGTATTTCCACAGTCCAAGAAGCTGACCACCTTCCCGGGCAAACAAATCAACGGCTTGATCAACAACCTGACCGCAACCCGGATTATTGCCGTGGCGGAGGCTGCCAAAGATAACCTGACCGAAACCGGCGTCAGCGAAAAGAAAATCCGGGTGATTCTCAACGGTGTGGAGCCTTTACAGCCCTGCCCTGAGGAGGAGGTCGGCAAGCTGCGGATGCAATATCACATTCGTCCGGATGAGAAGGTCGCCGTCATTGCGGCGCGGCTGAATCCGGTCAAGGGCCACAAATATTTTGTGGAGGCTGCCAAAATCCTCAAGGACAAAGGCATCAAGGCGAAGTTCCTCATTGCCGGCACCGGCGAGGAAGAAGCGGCGCTCAAAGGCCAGATCAAGCAGCTAGGTCTTGAGGACACAGTGATTCTTATGGGGTTTGTACAGAACGTAGCACCCCTGATGCAGCTCATGGATGTACAGGTGAACTGCTCCTACGGCACCGAAGCAACCAGCCTCTCTCTGCTGGAGGGCATGAGTCTGGGCAAGCCGGCGGTGGTTACCGATTTTGGCGGCAACCCCGGAGTGATTTTTGATGGTATCAACGGCTTTCTTACCCCCACTCATGACCCGGCTGCCACCGCAGAGTGTATTGCCAAGCTTTTCTGTGACGAAGCGCTCTACGAGACCATCAGTGATAACTGCAAAAAAGTCTATCAGAACAAATTTACCGCCCGGGTAAACACCCAAGCCATTGAGGGGATTTACCGGGAGGCAACGAAGAAATAACTTTGTAAAGGAAAGGTGAGAAAACCAATGAAAGCAAAATGGAACGCAATGGATACGGTTCTGGTGCTTGCCCTTGTTGTCGTGATTGCCGCAGGTGCCTGGTTTCTGATGGGCAGAAGCCAGCAGCAGGCAGAGGTGCAGAACAAAACCGTAGAGGTAATGATTGAACTGACCCAGCAAACCGAAGCATTTACCACCCTTCCCCAGGTGGGAGATACAGTAAGTTTAGGCGAAAAGGAAAAAATGCCTGCCACCGTCACCAAGGTAGAGGTTCTGCCGGCGTACAGCCAGGGCAAAGATCTCCTGGACGGCAAGTACACCGACGAAGCTATCCCCGGAAGATACAACGTCCAGATTACAGTTGCCGGTCAGGGAACGGAATCCCCCTCAGCAGTGGAAATCAACGGCAACGCTCTGCGTGTAGGTGCGGCATCCGCCATCAAGAGCAAAAACTGGTCAGGCTACGGATTTATTCTGGCAGTGGACACCAATGATTAGGAGGTAGGACATATGTTTAGCAAAAACGGAAAATTGTTTGGGAAAATCAGTGTGATTGATATTGCCGTGGTTCTGCTTCTGGTTGTTCTGGTTGTAGGCGTGGCACTGCGTTTCAGCGGCAGTACCGGCGGTCAGCTTGTCAGCGGCAGTTCCTATGAATGCGTCGTCAGGGTGAAAAATGTTCGTGATTATACCGTCAAGGCACTGGAAAAGGGCGGCGAAGTCTATGACAAAACCACCAAAGAATACATTGGTACCATTGTGGGCGTTACCTCCGAGCCGGCAGCAGAACCCCTTGCTCTGGCAGACGGCACCCACGCCCTGGCACCGGCAGAGGGTCGGTACACCGCCTATGTGACCATCTCCTTTACCGGCAAGGAAAGCAATGACGGCTATTATACTGCCGCCAACCAGCAAATCAGTCCCGGAGGCACTTTGACAATCAACGCCAAGTTCTCGCAGTGCGACTGCACCGTGGTAGACGTCTATCCCGTACAATAAACCCATATCCTCATCCGTTTGGATGGGGATATTTTTATGCCCACTGCTACTGTCCTTTTTATGGGGCAGCGCATACTTTATACTAAAACCATCAAGAAAAACTACAAAAGAAATGAGGTAGATACTATGTGTATGATTCTTTTATTGATGGTTTGTGCGGCAAAGCCGGAGATAGGGCTGGTGGTTGCGCCCATATATCTGCTCTACACCCTTTGGGCAGAGCACAGACGGCACACAGTTACCAAACCGCGGACAAGAACAAAGACAACCTGCCGACATTCACGCAGAACCGCTCCGGCTGACATGGCGGCGTAGTATTCCCCAGCACCCTTGTTCGTCTGCAAAACCACCTCACAGAACCCTTGGGTAAGGGGTAAATAGCCATAAAAATGGTGGTGTCCTATGTTTTTTTTCGCTCCTCATGAAAGAAATTTTGAAAAACACCTTGATTCTACGGCGTTTTTGTGATAAACTTGTTGAAATGGGTAAAATCTAAGGAAAAGGTGAGGTAGCGTATGAAAAGAGAAGACATTCATAAAGTATTGATTATCGGCTCCGGCCCTATTATTATCGGTCAGGCTTGTGAATTCGACTATTCCGGAACACAGGCTTGTAAAGCATTGAAAAATTTAGGTTATGAAATCGTTTTGGTAAATTCCAATCCGGCGACCATTATGACCGACCCGGGTACTGCTGATATCACCTATATTGAACCTTTAAATGTAGAGCGTCTGGAACAGATTATTGCAAAAGAACGTCCGGACGCTCTCCTTCCGAATTTGGGCGGACAGTCTGGTCTGAACCTGTGCAGCGAGCTGCAGCAGGCAGGGGTTCTGGACAAGTACAACGTAAAGGTTATCGGCGTACAGGTTGACGCCATTGAACGCGGCGAGGACCGTATCGAATTTAAAAAGACCATGAATTCCCTGGGCATCGAAATGGCACGCAGTGAGGTTGCCTACTCCGTAGAGGACGCCCTTGCCATTGCGGATAAGCTGGGTTATCCGGTGGTTCTCCGTCCGGCTTACACCATGGGCGGTGCCGGCGGCGGTCTGGTGTATAATGTAGAAGAGCTCAAGACCGTCTGCGCAAGAGGTCTGCAGGCATCTCTGGTGGGCCAGGTTCTGGTTGAGGAATCCATCCTCGGCTGGGAGGAACTGGAGCTGGAGGTTGTTCGCGACGCTAAGAACAACATGATTACGGTTTGCTTTATTGAGAATATTGACCCTCTGGGCGTGCACACCGGCGACTCCTTCTGCAGCGCACCCATGCTCACCATTTCCGAAGAAACCCAAAAGAAGCTGCAAGAGCAGGCTTATAAAATTGTCGAAGCCATCGAGGTTATCGGCGGTACCAACGTACAGTTTGCCCATGACCCGGTTTCTGACAGAATCATTGTTATCGAAATCAACCCCAGAACCTCTCGTTCTTCCGCTCTTGCCTCCAAGGCAACCGGCTTCCCCATTGCACTGGTTTCTGCCATGCTGGCAAGCGGCCTGACTCTGGACGAGATTCCCTGCGGCAAGTACGGCACCCTGGATAAGTATGTTCCTGGCGGTGACTATGTGGTTATCAAGTTTGCACGCTGGGCATTTGAGAAGTTCAAGGGCGCACAGGACAAGCTGGGTACCCAGATGCGCGCTGTGGGCGAGGTTATGAGCATCGGTAAGAACTACAAAGAAGCCTTCCAGAAAGCCATCCGCTCTTTGGAGACCGGCCGTTATGGTCTGGGCGGCGCGAAGGACTTTGCACAAAAGTCCAAGGAAGAACTCTTAGGGCTGTTGAGCGATGCCAGCAGTGAGCGGCACTTCATCATGTATGAAGCTCTGCGCAAGGGCGCAACCGCTGATGAAATTTTCGCCAAAACCAAGGTAAAGCACTACTTTATCGAACAGATGAAAGAGCTGGTTGAGGAAGAAGAAGCCCTCAAGAAGCTGGCAGGCAGTGTTCCGGACACCGAAACCCTGCGTCAGGCAAAATGTGATGGCTTCTCTGATAAGTATCTTGCACAAATTCTGCAGGTTGACGAGGCAGCCATCCGCAAGGCGCGTATTGACGCCGGTATTGTAGAAAAGTGGGAAGGCGTTCACGTCAGCGGCACCCAGGATGCGGAATACTTCTATTCCAGCTATAATATCAAAGAGGACTGCCCTGTTGCCGACAACGGCAAGCAGAAGGTAATGATTCTGGGCGGCGGCCCCAACCGTATCGGTCAGGGTATCGAGTTTGACTACTGCTGCGTTCACGCCTCCAAGGCGCTGAAAGCGCTGGGTTTTGAGACCATCATTGTCAACTGTAACCCCGAGACGGTGTCCACCGATTATGACACCTCTGACCGTCTCTACTTTGAGCCTTTGACTCTGGAGGACGTACTGAGCATCCACGAAAAAGAAAAGCCCGTAGGCGTCATTGCGCAGTTCGGTGGACAGACACCGCTGAACCTGGCTGCTGACCTGAAAAAGGCAGGGGTCAACATTCTGGGTACCACCCCGGAAACCATCGACCTGGCAGAGGACAGAGACCTGTTCCGTGCCATGATGGACAAGCTGGAAATTCCCATGCCGGAATCCGGTATGGCAGTCAATACCGAAGAAGCACTGGAAATTGCAGATCGCATCGGTTATCCGGTTATGGTTCGCCCCTCTTACGTACTGGGCGGCCGTGGTATGGAAGTGGTTTACGACAGCGAATCCTTGACCTACTATATGCAGGCAGCCGTTGGCGTAACCCCCGACAGACCCATCCTTATTGACCGTTTCCTGCACCATGCCACCGAATGCGAAGCCGATGCCATCAGCGATGGCACCAACGTCTTTGTACCTTCCGTTATGGAGCACATTGAGCTTGCGGGCGTACACTCCGGCGACTCTGCCTGTGTGATTCCTCCCAAGAGCCTGACCAAAGAACAGGTTGACACCATCAAGGATTACACCAAGCGGATTGCCACCGAAATGAACGTGGTTGGTCTGATGAATATGCAGTACGCCATCGAGGACGGCAAGGTATATGTGCTGGAGGCAAATCCCCGTGCATCCAGAACCGTTCCGCTGGTTTCCAAGGTTTGCGGCATCAATATGGTAAGTCTGGCGACCGATATTATGACCAGTCACCTGACTGGTAGAACCAGCCCGGTGCCGGAGCTGAAAGAGAAGAAATTTAGCCACTACGGCGTTAAAGAAGCGGTATTCCCCTTCAATATGTTCCAGGAGGTTGACCCTGTTCTGGGGCCGGAAATGCGTTCTACCGGTGAAGTTCTGGGGATTGCATCCTCCTTCGGCGAAGCCTTCTACAAGGCACAGGAAGCAACCATGTCCACCCAGCTTCCCCTGTCCGGCACGGTGCTCCTGAGCGTCAGTGACATGGACAAGGACGAGGCGGTTGAAGTAGCACAGGGCTTCTATGATTGCGGCTTTAAGCTCATGGCAACTGAGGGTACCTGCAAGCTGATCCAGTCGGCAGGCATTCCGGTTGAGAAGGTTGCCAAGATGAATGAAGGCAGACCCAACATTGTGGATAAAATCACCAACGGCGAGATTGACTTCATCGTCAACACCCCGGTTGGCAAGAAGGGAACCGAGGATGATAGCTACATCCGTAAGAGTGCAGTGAAGCATCGGGTTTCTCACATGACCACCATGGCAGCCGCACAGGCAGCCGTTGAGGGTATCAAGGCCGCTAAAGAACTGGGCAAGCTGGATGTGAAATCCCTCCAGAAGTTCCACGAAGAAATTCAGTAAGGAAAAATCCCCTTCCGCGGAAGGGGATTTTTGAATGAAAAGTAAATAGATAAGGAGACAACCTCACCTTTTGGTGAGGTTGCAGACTGTCGAAAAAGTCGGGCTACCGTAAGCAAAGAAAAACAAAA
>JAXJVM010000087.1:0-17931 GCA_036308515.1 Clostridia bacterium
CCTCAAAGATACTGTTCTTGCCGCCGGCTTCGATTGCCATGTTTGCCATAGCAAGACGGTCATCCATGGACAAATTCTTGAGGCCTTCGCCGGTAAATTCCATGGACTTATACAGAGCGCCGTCCACGCCAATCATGCCGATGATGTGCAGAATGACGTCCTTACCGGAAACCCACTTGCCGGGCTTGCCGGTGAGGTTGAACTTCAGGGCAGGGGGAACCTTGAACCACGCCTGACCGGACGCCATGCCGGCAGCCATGTCGGTGCTTCCCACGCCAGTGGAGAAAGCACCCAGGGCACCGTAGGTACAGGTATGGGAGTCCGCACCAATCACCGCTTCGCCCGGGGCAACCAGACCTTTTTCCGGCAGCAGTGCGTGCTCGATACCCATTTCGCCTACGTCATAGAAGTTGGTGACATCATGCTCGCCTGCAAATTCACGGCAGAACTTACAGTGCTCAGCGGACTTGATGTCCTTGTTGGGGGTAAAGTGGTCCAGGACAATGGAAACCTTGTCCTTATCAAAAACCTTGGTAAAACCGTTGGCTTCAAATTCCTTGATGGCAACGGGGGTGGTAACGTCATTACCCAGAACCATGTCCAGGTCGGCGCGAATCAACTGTCCTGCCTTGACGCTTTCCAGCCCTGCGTGTGCCGCAAGAATTTTTTGTGTCATAGTCATTCCCATGGGGTGTTCCTCCTTTAATTACGCTTTCAGTACTGCACCGGTGGACGCAGAGGTTACCAATGCAGAATATTTACGCAGAACGCCGTCCTTGATGTTGGGCTCCTTGGGGACAAAAGTCTTGCGCCGCTCTGCCAGCTCCTCGTCAGAAACCAGCATCTCAATGGTTCCGGCAGGAATGTTGATGGAGATTATGTCTCCGTTCTTTACCAGACCGATGTTACCACCCTCTGCTGCTTCCGGAGACACGTGACCGATGGCAGCACCACGGGTAGCACCGCTGAAACGTCCGTCGGTAATCAGGGCTACATCCTTATCCAGACCCATGCCACAGATGGCAGAGGTGGGGGAGAGCATTTCGCGCATACCGGGGCCGCCCTTGGGGCCTTCGTAGCGGATAACAACAACGTCGCCTTTGACAATCTTGCCGGCATAAATAGCGGCAATGGCTTCTTCCTCACTGTCAAAGACCTTGGCGGGACCTTGGTGTACCAGCATTTCTTCAGCTACAGCACTGCGCTTTACGACTGAAACATCCGGGGCAAGGTTGCCCTTGAGTACGGCAATACCGCCGGTTGCGCTGTAAGGATTGTCGATGGGACGAATGACCTCGTAATCCTTTACGGAATGACCTTCGATGTTCTCGCCCTGGGTCTTTCCGGTAACGGTCAGAGTGTCCAGTCGGAGCAGGTCTTTTTTAGAAAGCTCGTTCATCAAGGCAGTTACGCCGCCTGCGGCGTATAAATCCTGTACGTGGTGGTCACCGGCAGGTGCCAGATGACACAGGTTGGGAGTGCCTGCGCTAATTTCGTTGGCAAAGTCTAAGGTGAATGCCGCACCTGCCTCGTGGGCAATGGCTGGCAGATGGAGCATGGAGTTGGTGGAGCAGCCAAGCGCCATATCTACGCGCAGAGCGTTGTAAATGGCGTCGGGTGTCATAATATCCCGGGGACGAATGTCCTTTTCCAGAAGCTCCATGATCTTCATGCCGGCTTCCTTAGCAAGACGGACACGTTCGGAGTAGACTGCCGGAATGGTGCCGTTGCCGGGGAGTGCCATACCCAGAACCTCGCTTAAGCAGTTCATGCTATTGGCGGTGAACATACCGGAACAGGAACCGCAGGTAGGACAAGCGGCGTTTTCCAGCTCATTCAGCTCACAACTGTTGATTTTCTCTGCCTGATAGGCGCCTACTGCCTCCATGCCGGTGTTAAAGTCACGATAGCAGCCCTTGAACTTCATGGAGAGCATAGGACCGCCGCTGATGACAATGGATGGAATGTTCAGCCGTGCCGCTGCCATGAGCATACCGGGAACTACCTTGTCGCAGTTGGGGATCAGCACCAGCGCGTCAAATTGATGTGCCTTTGCCATGATTTCCACTGAGTCGGCAATGATTTCCCGGGAGACCAGAGAGTATTTCATGCCCTCGTGCCCCATGGCGATACCGTCACAGACGGCAATGGCAGGAACCTCAATGGGAGTACCGCCGGCAAGACGGACACCGTCTTTGACTGCACGGGCAATGGTGTCTAGGTGCAGGTGTCCGGGGACAATCTCGTTCTGAGAGTTTACAACCCCGATGAGGGGTCTGCGGATTTCTTCGTCAGTCAGCCCCAACGCCTTTAACAGAGAACGCTGAGGAGTGCGGTTTGCGCCGCTTTTGATGTTGTCACTGTTCATAAAAAGTCCTCCTTATAATAAGGCAAAAAGAGGGGCGATTATGCTGCCCCTCTTCAGGTCGTCAAAATTTGAGTTTATTTCTCGTCGTTCCAAGAATACATCTTTCTCAGTTCCTTGCCTACCTTTTCCAGCTGATGCTCAGCCTTAATACGTCTGGTGGCATTGAAGTGAGGACGGTTTACAGCATTTTCGGTAATCCAGTTCCGAGCGAAGGTGCCATCCTGAATTTCAGCCAGAACCTTCTTCATTTCCTTCTTGGTTTCCTCGGTGATGATTCTCTTACCAATCTCATAGTCGCCGTATTCTGCGGTGTCAGAGATGGAAGCTCTCATTTCGGAGAAACCGCCGTGGTAAATCAGGTCAACGATCAGCTTCATCTCGTGGATACACTCGAAGTAAGCGTTCTGAGGATCATAACCTGCCTCTACCAGAGTTTCAAAACCAGCCTGCATCAAAGCGGTAACGCCGCCGCACAGAACTGCCTGCTCACCAAAGAGGTCGGTTTCGGTTTCCATCTTAAAGGTGGTCTCCAGTACGCCGGCACGGCTGCCGCCGATACCTGCAGCATAAGCCAGGGCGATATCCATTGCGTTGCCGGTAGCATCCTGTGCAACTGCAGCCAGACAGGGAACACCCTTGCCTGCTACATACTCACTGCGGACGGTGTGGCCGGGACCCTTGGGGGCAACCATGATAACATCAACATCAGCAGGGGGAATAATCTGCTGGAAGTGAATGTTAAAGCCGTGTGCAAAAGCAAGAACCTTACCTGCAGTCAGGTTCGGCTCAATGCTTTCCTTGTAAAGCTTTGCCTGCTTCTCGTCGTTAATCAAAATCATAATGATGTCTGCTTTTGCAGCAGCATCTGCTGCGGTATAAACCTCAAAACCTGCTTTTTCTGCTACTGCCCAGGATTTGCTCCCTTCGTACAGACCAACAATAACGTTAACACCGCTTTCTTTCAGATTCAGGGCGTGTGCGTGACCCTGGCTTCCGTAACCAATGATTGCTACAGTCTTATTGTTGAGCAATCCCAGGTTGCAGTCTCCGGCATAAAAAATCTTAGCCATAATAAATTCCTCCTGTATGAATATGTAAAATTAAATTTATTTCTGAATTGTATTAGCCTCTGGCAAGACCGGTGAGACCGGTTCTAACCAAATCCTTGACCTCATACTGCTCCATCAGCGAGATAAATGCGTTGATCTTGCTGGGAGCGCCGGTCAGCTCGGCTGTCATATAGTCCACGGAAATATCCACAATGTTTGCCCGGAAGATGTCGCAAATCTGCATAACACCTACCCGATCCTTAGCGGAAATCTTAACCAGAACGTGCTCGCGGAGCACGGCACTGTCCTTGCTCAGCTCGATGATTTCCATGACGGGAACCAGCTTGCTCAGCTGGTTTTTAATCTGCGTCAGCGCATCATCGTCGGTGCGAGTAACTACGGTAATCCGGGAGATATCGGGATTTTCCGTTACGCCGACAGACAAGCTGTCAATGTTATACATCCGCCGGGAAAAGAGTCCGGAAATCCGGCTCAGTACGCCGGCGTGGTTCTCTACCAATATGGATAAAACATGCGTGCGTGTCATGAGGATGCCTCCTTAGTCAATATCAATATGTAAAATCGGTTCTTCAATGGATTTTCCGCCGGGAACCATGGGGAGTACCATTTCATCCGGGCTGATGAGACAGTTAATCACCGTGGGGGTGTTCCGGCAAGCAAGGGCTTCCTGAACGGCAGCCTCTAACTCCGCGGGGGTGCTTACGGTAAAGGCGTTAGCGCCCAGACCCTTTGCAACCATGTCGTAGTCGGTTTTCTTATCCAAAGTGGTGTTGGAGAACCGCTTCTCGTAGAAGAGTCTCTGCCACTGGCGAACCATGCCCAGTACGTTGTTGTTCATAATGACCTCAATGATGGGCAACTCCTGCTTGGCAGCAGTAGAAAGCTCGTTCATGTTCATATGGAAGCATCCGTCGCCGGTGATGTTAATGACCACTGCATCGGGATTGGCAACCTGTGCGCCGATGGCTGCACCCAAGCCAAAGCCCATGGTACCCAAACCGCCGGAGGAAATAAAGTGCCGGGGCTTGTCGATGCCGTAGTGCTGTGCTGCCCACATCTGGTGCTGACCTACATCCGTGGTGACGAAGGCCTCGCCGTTGGTGGCGCGGTACAGGGTTTCCATAATACCCTTGGGAATCAGCTTTTCGCCGGGGATAAATGCCGGGGGATAAGCTGCCTTCCACTGAGCAATCTGTGCCATCCATTCAGGGTGACTCTGCTGCTCCAACTGGCGATTCAATTCGGTAAGTACTACCTTGGCATCACCAATCAGGGACGCATCCGTCTTGATGTTCTTGTCGATTTCTGCCGGGTCGGCGTCAAAGTGAACAATCTTTGCATTTCTGGCAAAGGTCTTGGTGTTACAGGTGACGCGATCGGAGAATCTGGCACCGATGGCAATCAGCAAATCGCAGTCCTTGACCGCCATGGAAGAGGTTTTGGTTCCGTGCATACCAATCATGCCGCAGTAGGCAGGATCGCTTGCCGGGAAACCGCCCAGACCCATCGTAGACAAGGTGATCGGACAGTCCATCAAAGCTTGGAACTGCTTTAATTCTTCTGCCGCATCGGCTGCAATGATACCGCCGCCGGCATAAATCAAAGGACGTTGCGCCTTCTTCAAAAGCTTGAGCACCTTTTCAAATGCTGCCGGAGTAGAACCCAAAGCGGAATTGTCCACCGGTTCAATCTTTTCCGGGGTGTAGTCTGCAAGGTTGGCAGTTGCGTCCTTGGTGATATCCACCAGAACGGGACCGGGTCTGCCGGTTTTGGCAATCTGGAATGCCTGACGAATGGCAGGCGCAATATCCTCTGCCTTCTTTACCAGGAAGTTATGCTTGGTGATGGGCATGGTAACGCCCACAATGTCAATCTCCTGGAAGGTATCCTTGCCCAGCAGCGGCGTAATTACGTTACAAGTGATGGCTACCATGGGAATAGAGTCCATGTACGCCGTGGCAATGCCGGTAACCAGGTTGGTAGCACCGGGGCCGGAGGTGGCAAAGACCACACCGGTTTTGCCGCTGCTTCTGGCATAACCGTCCGCCGCGTGCGCAGCGCCTTGCTCGTGCGCTGTAAGAATATGGCGGATCTTATCGGAGTATCTGTAAAGAGAATCGTAGATGTTTAAAATTGAGCCGCCGGGGTAACCGAAGACGGTATCTACACCCTGTTCCAACATACATTCTACGACGATGTCTGCCCCTGTAAGTTTCATGGCGACCTCCTTTGTTTTATTCGCTAAAGTTTCCTCTCATTATACAAAATAATGGCGGAATTGTCAATAGGATGAAGTTGTTACATTCACCAAAAATCCCTTGGGTTCTTAAAAAAAACTGGACAGATTGCAAGCCGTGGGGACGGTGTAGACGCCAATCTGCTCTATGCAAAATTTATGAAAAATGCCTATGACATTTTTCTAAATTTTGTGGTAAAATATAAAAGACGAAAAGCAGACAAGGGGGAGCATCATGTATAAAAAAGACGACATTGTAATGTATGGGACACCGGGGGTTTGTCGGGTTGCCGGAATCACCGAGAAAACCTTTGCGGGGAGCACCTATCGGTATTATGAGCTCAGACCGGTGTATGACGAAAAATCCACCCTGTTTGTACCGGTGGACAATCAGGAACTGGTAGAAAAGATGCACCGGGTTCTGTCGGCAGAGGATATTCAGGAACTGATTCAAGCTGCTCCCGGGGAGAAAACCGTCTGGATTGAGGATGAAACAGAACGGAAGAAGCGGTATAAGGAGATTGTTGAGAGCGGAGACCGTAAGGCGTTGATATGCGCCATCAAGGCTCTGTACAGCCATCAGCAGGAGCGGAAAAAAGAGGGCAAGAAAATTCACGTCTGCGATGAACGGTTTTTCAAGGAAGCAGAACGGATTTTGTATGATGAATTTGCCTATGTGCTCCATATTGACCGGAGCGAAATTTTAAATTATATCTTCAAGCAAGTGGAAGAGCCCACTGCATAGAACATTTTCATAGATAAAAGCTATTAGAAAATCCCCTTGAAACCTTTGGTTTCAAGGGGATTTTTGTGGCTCTTATGCTTCTTGCTCTTTCAGGGTGCCGTCCCTGACTTCTTTGAGCGCCTGCGCCAGTTGTGCCGGACAGGAGGTTCCCCGACCGTTACAATCAATGCCGGAGAGAAGCACAATGAGTTTATCCATCTCCTGTCCCTCGACCAGGGCGGAAATTCCTTGGGTGTTTCCGTTACAACCGGAGGTATAGCGTACGTCGTGCACAACATTACCGTCCAGAGAGAATGCAATCTGCCGGGAGCAGGTGCCTTTGGTTTGGTATATATAATGTTTCATGCTCCAATCCTCCTTAAGCGCGTGACGCCTTGCTGGTGCCGGCGTACTTGCCGCATTTGTCGCCCCAGACTGCCAGGGTTTCGCCGCCAGAAATGACCTTAACCACCTCGCACATATTGGGGCAGTCGTTGCATTCAAAGCTGGTGGGCTTAAATTCCAGATTCAGTCGGTCAAAGCCTTTGAATGCCGGGGATTTGCCGGTCTGTTCAATCTGTTCTTTTGCCAGAATGGCACAGCCGATGGCGCCCATGACGTTGAAGTATTCGGGAATAATGACCTCGTGGCCTACCTCGTGCTCAAAGGCGGCACGGATGCCCTTGTTGGCGGCAACACCGCCCTGGAAGATGAAGGGAGGCTTCAAGGTCTTGCCCCTGCCCAGGTTGTTGATGTAGTTCCGCACCAGTGCGGTGCACAGACCCTTGATGATTTCCGCCTTAGAGAAGCCGTACTGCTGCTTGGCAATCATATCGGATTCCGCAAAGACGGTACAGCGACCTGCAATCCGCACATCTGCCTCAGCAGAGAGTGCCATATCGCCAAACTGCTCAATGGGGATGCCCAGACGCTCTGCCTGGTGATCCAGAAAGGAGCCGGTACCTGCCGCACAGACGGTGTTCATAGCAAAGTCTGTTACCATGCCGTCCTGCAGAATAATAATCTTGGAGTCCTGACCGCCGATTTCGAAGATGGTGGAAGCCTCCGGATGATAGTGCAGGGTTGCCGTTGCGTGGGCAGTAATTTCGTTTTTGATGACGTCTGCGCCCACCAGAACACCGGCAAGCTCACGGCCGGAGCCGGTGGTGCCGATACCCAGAATATCCTCGTCCTTGCAGCCTGTGGTCTCCTGAAGGAGCTTCATGCCCTTCTTGACGCTTTCCAGCGGCTGGCCGTTGGCGCGGATGTATTGGTTAAAACAGACCTCGTAGTTTTCGTTCATTGCGATGACATTGGTGCTGACCGAACCAATGTCGATGCCCAGATAATATTTCATAGTGATGCCTCCTGTGCTACTCTCTCGGGCTTTGCAGAAGCGTTCTGCGCCGGGGTTTTTGCCATCTTCTTTGCGTTGTGCTTGGAGCGAATCAAATCCGTAAACGCCTCAAGCCGGGTTTTTACATGTGCCTCGCCCATCTGCTCGTCTAAGGAGAGGGAAAGGATGGGGAGATTCAATTCTTCCGATACTGCCGGGAATTTACCCAGATTTACCAACTCCGGCAGACAGGCAAAGGGCATCAAATGCACGATACCGTCAAAGCCCCGGTCGGAGAAATCATAAACCCAGCCCATGTTTTCTTTGTCATGACCGCCACAGTTGATGGGGGAGATGTGATCGGAACGCCGGAATACCCGGTGGGACTTGGGGTAGGGCAGCCATTTTGGCATGAGATTGAACAACAGCCAGTCAGAAATATACTGCACGTTTTCCACCTCGATACCCAGGTTGTTCAGGATTTCCTCTACGTTTTTGTTGACGGAGGGCTCCATGACCACATAAATCTCGCCGACAATGCCTACCCGGATGCGATCCTCATCTTTTACGGTGCGCACCTCAATGGCATCGAACATTGCTCGGGCTTCCTCGTAGGTGCGGTCTACGTCCTTGCAGGTGTCGCACTTTTCAAACATGCGGACAATCTTCCGCCAGGCACGAGTAAAGTCGCCGATGTTTTCCTCATAAGCACGGCGGATTTTCAATTCCTTCTCTAGCTGATCCATTTTCCGGATTAGGTGGAAGGAGAACCGAACCAACGGTAGTACCTTTGCCATGGAAGTGCCGTTGAGAACTGCTTTGAGCTTGCCGCAGAATGCGCCAAAATCCGCAAATATGCTGTCAAATACAATGACTTTGGTGGAATAGCCGAGCTCCTCCAGAACCTTTTGGTGGACGTCCGGGTACATGCCGGCACGGCAGGGGCCGCTGCCGCCGGAGGTAATAATCAGCTCTGCGCCGGCTTCGGCACATTCGATGTAGGTTCCCATCATGACTTTGAATGGGAAACAGATAAATTCCGGGCTGTACTTCACCCCCAGCTCCATGGTTTTCTGGGTGGGGCGCTGAGGCATGATAACCTCGTGACCCAGCTTTTCCAACAGACGCTTGTAGCCGGTCACACAACCCATATGCGGAAACGATACTTTCATAATTCTTAGCCTTTCTGTCCGCAGGTTTTTCAGTGTCGGTCAGCGGACAATCCCGATATTACGCCCGTTCCTTATCCAGACGGTAAATCTTCCGTTTAATCATGTCAGTGAATGCCTCGATTCTGGTTTGCAGATGGCTCTCGCCTGTATGCTCGTCAATACGCAGGGTCATAAATGGAACCCCAGAATCGGCAAAGTCATGCTCGATTTCCTTGCCAACCACCGAATCAGGGCCGCAGCCAAAGGCGGTAATATGTATTAAGCCGTCTACCTTTTTGTCAGCAATCATGACATGCGCCGCCTGATACAGCTTGTCGGCAAAGGTCCAGAAAATGGGACGGGTGTTGGTGCTGCGGTACTTGTGGAGCTCCGCCTCGGTAAGCATATCAAAGGTGATAACCCGTACCTTCAACTCCCGGAGTTTTTTGATAATCTCCATGCTGATAAAGGGGTCATAGACGTTATAGACGTAGCCCAAGAGCCCAATGGTGGTCTTGTATTCCGGCAGCTTAAAGTTCTCCATGGGGATTTTGTCAAAAAGCACCATGGAGGCTTCGTCCAGAGTCAGTCCCTGCTGGCAAAAGCCGCGGAATTTTGCAAAATCTGCCTGTGCCGCTTTGAGCGCCTGCTTCATCCGATGGGTGGAAATGCCCAGTTTTTTGGCAATGGGAAGATAGCACTTGATATCCGCGGTATCCTCACGCTTGCAGTCGATTTCCGCCACGAGAAGCTTTGCCTCGGGAATGGTCTTTTCCACCAGCTCCGGAATGCCAATGTACTTGGGGCAGAACCAGTAGCCCTTTTCGATATGGACATACCGGGGACAGAAGATATAGTCCACGTCCTTTTCGATGAGATTGATGACGTGCCCGTTAAAAATTTTAATGGGCAGGCAAATCTCCGGTACGGTTACGGCGATACCCTTTTGTACCAGGGTTTTACTGGATTTGTCCGAGAGGACAACCTCAAAACCCAGGTTCTCAAAGAGAGACCGCCATAAGGGATAGTAATACTGAAATAATAAACCTTTGGGAATTCCTATTTTCATGATATACACCTGTCTGTTTTACCGTCTTTGCAGTGCAAAAACAGTCGAATTTCTACCTAAATATATTAAGCCTTTAAAATACATCATACCACTTTCTCCACCCCTTTGTCAACCGGTGAATGGAGGAAAAAGCTGAAATCTTTGTCAATCTTTGCCGAATCTTTGCCGGTTTTTTTATGCAAAAAGGTCACACCGATGTGTGACCTTTTTCTTTCAGACCTCTGTTAGCTAGTCCGCTAGGGTATAGGTAAACATTTCGCAGTGGAGCTTGCTGCCTACATCTGCGCCCGGCGGAAGCAGTGCCAGCGCAATAAAAATCTCGTTGCCGCTTTCACACTCCTGTAGATAGGCGTATTCGCCCTCAATTCTGGATAAAATATAGTCTTTTGGTTCCATAAAAGCACCTCCTGTGTAGGATGTTATTCTCCAAGGATCATTCATAAGAGATATTCAAAATTTGTTTTAACGCCTTTATTCCTTTTGTCTATTCACTGGAAACGACAAATTTTCTGTCGAAAACTGTCGTTTCTTTTTGGAAGAGCCGAATGGTTTAGATGACATATGTTTTCAGTGATATTTTTATGTGCAAAGCGAATAACAAGGTTCTTTCACAGACAGGTTCTAATAGTTGCCTTAAAACTGTGCAAAGCACAATATCACTCGACGTAAGTCGAATACAACTGCGTAGCAATATAATTTGCCGCAAGGCAAATATAACTAAAAAAGAATATTTAACAGTTCCTTCACATCATGTCTACTAAATTTTTATATTTTTCATTATATCGTTTTTTGAAAAAAATTCAGATAGTTTTATATATTCGTTATACAAAACTTCATATTTTTTCATATTTTCACTATTGGGATAATATATCTTTTCACATTTATCGGCTATTGCCAAGGCAGCTTCGTTTACAGAACCGAAGTATCCACCTGCATATGATGCAAAAATAGCACTTCCTTTTGCCCCTGCCTGAACACTTTTTGCAATTTTGATTTCTGTTCCCAAAACATCGGAATAAAGCTGCATTATAAACGGATTCTTTTGAGAAATACCGCCGGCAAAATATATTTCGTCTACCCTAACACCACTGTTATTATATAAATCAACTATTGCTTTTGTTCCAAAGGCAGTGGATTCAATAATTGCGCGATATATTTCTTCAGGTTTGGTGTGCGGATTAAGACCAATTAAAGCACCCGTTAAATCATAGTTTGCGTATGGTGTGCGGTTGCCATTCCACCAATCAAGAGCTATAATTCCGCTTTCACCAACCTTTAAGCTTTCCGCCTTTTTAGTAAGATAATCGAAAACACTGATACCCTCTGCCTTGGCTGCCTCTTCATATATAGATGGTACGCAATTTTTAACAAACCAGTCAAAACTGTCTCCAACCGATGCTTGTCCTGCCTCGTAGGCCGTGAATCCAGGAACGATTCCGTCTTCTACACTGCCGCAAATACCCTTTACGGTGGTGTTTTCTTTATTCATTACAATATGGCAGCTTGATGTACCGCAAATCACCATAAGCTTTCCGGCATCGGTTATACCTGCAGCAGGGAGTGCTGCGTGAGCGTCTATAATAGGAACTGCCACAGCGGTTCCCGTATTTATCCCTGTTAATTCTGAGCCTGCCTCGTTTATTACACCCGCTTTGCTGCCTGTTGGAACAACATTTTCTGAAACCTTTGTTCCTATTATGTTGCCGAAATCCTTATCTAGTCTGCTCCAGAATTTATTTGACGGATATGCTGTTTTTTTGTTCCATAGCCCCTTATAGCCTGCCATACAGCTGCTGTGAACCTCTGTACCTGTTAACTGCCACACAAGCCAATCGCCCGCTTCTAAAAAGCGATCACAACTTTCAAAAACTCTTGGTGCTTTGTGAAGGGTTTCCAAAAGCTTTGGAAACAGCCACTCCGAAGAAACCTTGCCACCATAAGCGGACAGCCACTTTTGATTAAGCTTTTTTGCCAATGCAGTTATTTCTTCCGCTTCCTTTTCAGCGCTATGGTGCTTCCATAGTTTAACATATGCCTGGGGTTCGTTTTTAAATTTGTCCAAAAAACACAACGGAGTTCCGTCCTCCTTTACAGGAAGAACCGTGCAAGAGGTAAAATCTATTCCAACCCCAACGACATCATCTGTGTTTACTTTTGATTTTGATAATACGCTCTTTATAACAAATGAAATGGCGTCAAGATAATCCTGAGGATGCTGAAATGCATCTGTTTTGGTGAGCGACTGCGCATTAAAATCTTTATCGGTCATAATGGCGTGAGGATAGGCAAATTCCGCGTCGCATATTTCCTGACCGTTTTCAAGACTAACAAGTAGCGCACGTGCGGAAAGAGTTCCAAAATCAACTCCAATTGAATATTTTGACATAGAAAAACTCCTCACAAAATTATTTTATATTTTTATATATTGGTCCATAGGCTGCACAGGCTCTGTAGTCTTGCCCTTCTTTATCCATACCAAAGGAATTCCACAGGGCAGGTCTAAATATCTTCTCATCACTCACATTGTGCATGCACACCGGAATTCTCAGCATTGAGCAAAGGGTGATGACATCTGCGCCTATGTGACCAAAGCTAATAGAGCCATGGTTAGCACCCCAGTTATTCATCACATCGTAGGCTGTTTTAAATGCGCCCTTGCCTGTTACCCTTGGTGCAAACCAAGTGCATGGCCAGGTGTAATCAGTTCTTTCCCAGATTATGTTGGAAACCTCTTCGGGAAGGTTTATTGTCCATCCTTCGGCAATCTGCATCACAGGACCTATACCCTTTACTAAATTTAGTCTTATCATTGTTGCGGGCATTTGTGCCCTTGTTAAAAATCTTGAAGAATATCCTCCGCCTCTGAAATAGCCGAGGTCTGCCGCATTCCATGTGGTAGCTTCAAGGCACTTCTTCTGATCGTCTGTTGTCATTTCCCAGAATGGTTTTATAACTGCGTTACCGTTTTCGTCTTTAACTTCACCGCAGGCATCAATGCATGCCGCACCGGAATTTATAAGGTGGATAAAGCCACCTGCCTCTTTTGCCTTTCCCTCTAATTCATAGCCTGTTGCTTTTTTAACCGCCTCTTCGCTCCAATAAGTTCTGACATCAGCAAAAATTTGGGCAGTGTTTGTAAGAAGTTTACCAAAGAGCATACAAATTCCGTTTAAACTGTCATTTTCAGTGGCAAGAATATATGGCTCGCGGGCTCCGTTCCAATCGAAAGATGTGTTAAGAAGTGATTCGGCAAAATCACAGTTAGGGTAGAAATCCGTCCATTGCCTTTGTCCCTGAAAACCTGCTGCAATGGCATTGTGTCCGACCATTTCTTCCTCACAACCCTTGGGAAGGTTTTTATTGCCATTCATCATATCTTTAATAATACACATCATTTTTACAACAAATTCCCACTCTTCTTTCTTTTTATCAGCAGATTTCTGAAGTTCAGGTGGGTTTTTGTCAAAACCTTCGGGGCAATTCTTTTTTGTCCATTCCAGAGCTTTTTTATATTCTTTTTCATCATAAATGCCCTCTGCCATTCTTCTGATGATTTCAACTTCATCCACAGATTCAACTCTCATTCCAAGGTATTCCTCGAAGAATTCACAGTTTATCATAGAACCGGCAATGCCCATGCAAACCGAGCCAATCTGCAGATATGATTTACCTCTCATTGTCGCAACTGCAATAGATGCTCTTGCAAATCTTAACATTTTTTCCTTAACATCTTCGGGGATAGAACTGTCATCTGCTTCGCATACATTACGACCGTAGATGCCAAATGCAGGAAGTCCTTTTTGAGCATGAGCCGCAAGGACCGAAGCAAGATAAACTGCACCGGGGCGCTCTGTGCCATTAAACCCCCATACAGCTTTTATGGTCATAGGGTCCATATCCATTGTTTCAGAACCATAGCACCAGCAAGGAGTAACAGTGATGGTGATATCTACATTTTCTTTTTTAAACTTTGCTGCACAGGCAGCAGCTTCAGCAACACGGCCAATGGTTGTATCAGCAATTATAACTTTTACAGACTCTCCATTGGAATATTTCACATTTGATGAAATTAATTCAGCAGCAGCTTTCGCCATATTCATTGTTTGATCTTCCAAAGACTCTCTTACCTTTAACGGTCCTCTGCGTCCATCAATTACAGGTCTTATCCCTATTACCGGATAATCCCCTATATATCTATTTTCAGCCATACTAAAACCCCCAGGATAATATTATAATATAATTATATACTTGCAAATAGCTAAATACTTGTGTTATAATAATAAAAAGTATAATAATATCTATGTTTGAGGTGTGCTATGGTATATAATGAACTTGAACAAAGAGGAACTGCTGATTTTCCAGTGGATTTTTTTTATATTGATTCTAAACATCCAAGGTATTATATGAGGGCTCATTGGCACAACGAAATAGAAATTATACGAATTGTTAAAGGAGAGCTTGAAATAAAACTAAACAACAATGAATATACCGCAAAAGAAGGAGACATTCTGTTTCTAAACTCTGAAACAGTGCACCATGCAGAACCAAAAAACTGTGTGTATGAGTGCATCGTGTTTCATATTAATTTTTTATTTACAGATATGGCAGACTCACGACTTTTTATTGAAGGAATGCTAAACGGCGAATATATTATACAGGAGTATCATCCTTTTGAGGTTTCTGAATTTCACCTGACCGCCAACGAAATATTTGATTTGTTTAAAAACAAAACCCTGGGGTACAAATTCCGCTTTATTGCTGCCATATACAAACTTTTTGGAGTGATATTGGATAAAGAGCTTTACCAAACCATCACAAATGACAAGGCAGTTTCAGGCAAAAAAAGCATTATGAAGCTTAAAAAAATTCTTTCGTTTATAAGAGAAAACTATGACAAGCAAATAAGTCTTGAAGATATGGCAAAAGAGGCAGAATTTTCGATTAAATATTTTGGAGCATACTTTAAAAATATGACAGATAAAACCCCGTTTGACTACCTTAACGAATATCGCATAGAAAAAGCAGCAAGAATGCTTTTGATTTCAGATATGAGTGTCACGGATATAGCATACTCCTGCGGGTTTAATGACCTTAGCTATTTTATCAAAACATTTAAGAAAATAAATAAATTATCTCCCGGAAAATACAGAAAAAAAATAAAATTATTGAAAAGCATAACAATATGAGGCAAAGCCTCCCTTACTTAACTTAAAGCCGCTGCGCGGCTGTTAACCATTGGCGGTGGTTCGGGACGCAAGCGTAAAAAACAACACGAAAAAACCACCCTAAAGCCTGTCCTCAATATAACAGTATAGTTATTGACGGTCTGTCAGGCAGGTGCAGAGAGTTAAACATATCACATTTTACAATGTGATGTGCTTTTTTCTCATATATGGGATAAATATGGCGCAATAGAGGTTGAAAAATGTTCTATTTTAGCGGTTTGCAAAGACCGAAATTGACAAGGTAATGGTTTTATATTCAAAACTTCAAAAATGGGGTTCTATCGTTCCGCAAAATCTAAAAATGAACACTTTTTGAAAAAGGGGATTTAAGTCCGTTTTTCGGCTTAAATCCCCTTAACTGACATACTGCAAAAAAGAACACGTTTATCAAGGGCGAGCATAGCTCGTGTATTTACTCTTGACTTGCCTGTTTCTTTTATGCTAATTCATTACTGATAAAATCCTGCATCCCCAATACAAAGTGCTTGACATTCCCAATTATATGATTGACTATAATCTGCAGAATATATTATTTTAAAGTCATTATAATTTGATATATCTATATCTATTTCTACAGGTCTAGAAGTTTTATTCATTTGGGGAGAAGAATAAATCTGATGTCCATCAGCTCCTATTGTAATACGAATACTTTTATCCACAATATAATCCTGTGGAATATATAATGTTCCTTTAAACTTTGAGTATTTACCGTTTAATAAAGTTTCAAATGTTGCGTCACGAGCACAACCAATCGCATTGCTATATGAGTTTCCATAATTGTCAATAAGTACGTCGTTATCAACATTTTTAAAAGACCATGATGATTCTCCATTTATATTTTCAACATCTTTTAACATTGCTGTCGGGTATTTTAATGCTCCGTTCATATCTCCTAAGTAAACTGTTGAATTAGGTCCGTCCCAATATACAGACTTGCCGAAAGCATCGGCAATAGCACGAACCGGTAAGTATGTTGTTCCATCGATGATTATTGGATCAACTCTATTGCCGTTTACATCAGTAGGTATTAGTTCTTTGTTATCAATAACAATTCGTACAGTATTTGCTGCATATGTAACTCCACTAACTAAAATAGCAGCACTTAAAAATCCTAATAAGTAACCTTTTAATGTCTTTTTCAATTTTGTTCCTCCATTTCAATTTGTGTATTGCACCTTCTAATTTGCGAAACAAAAATTGAAACCTCCTTTACACTTTATTGCAAATTAAAAAAGGTGTGCAACTATCGAAGCTGCACACCGAAAAATGCAAACTCCGATTTGTTGCTACACAAAATCAAAATAGGGCGAAATACACTTATTTACATACCGCTACTTGTGGAATTTGCATTTTTGCCAATTCATATGTAACGATATGCAAACAAAAGGGTATAATACCCCCTAATAAAAAATAAGTGATTTCATAATTTTAATTTTGATTTTATGTAGCAGTATAATTATACCACTTAATACTAATAAATACAATATTAAAATATAATTTTCAGCGAAATGACAACAATTTTTTGTTTTCTGCATATTTTTCTTTCTTCGATTGTGTCATAAATGAGGAAAAATATTTTTGCTTTTATGTGTGTAAAAATTTGATTTCAGATGTTACCTATATGAAAGAATTAATTAAATGATTTTCTCTCAAAGGTTGTATTTTTACAATCAAATTCGTTTATTATGTGTAAACGAATTTATATCAAAAAGGGCTTGGGAAATTCCCAAAAATAAAAATGAAATTTTTGTGAGTGTGGCTACACTCGCTATGCTTGCTATTCTGTCAAAGTTGCAAGCAGATAAAAATTTCATTTTTCGCAAATGGGTACTCATTTGCTGTGCTTGCTATTAAAAAGTTTTATTAAAATCAACGGAAAGGATTGAATAGGAATGGATAAGAAAAATTTACGGATGTCGGCATTAACTGTGTTGAATAATGAACTGCCTGATGTCAAATGATTTTTTAATATTTATGTGCAAATAATTGACATTGCACATAAATTATGCTATAATGAATATATTAAAAAGAGAAAGGAGTTTGTTTTTATGTCTACTACCAATGTTACAATTCGTATGGATAAAGAATTAAAATCGCAAGCTGATGAGTTATTTTCGGCTTTAGGGTTAAATATGTCAACTGCAATGGGTGTCTTTTGCAGGCAAGCTGTTCGATTAGGTAAAATACCATTTGAGCTTGCTGTAGATATGCCGAATGCAGAAACTCTTGCTGCAATTGATGATGTAAATAATAATCGAAATATGAGCAAAGCTTATGATGATATGGATGAACTTATGAGGGATTTAAATGCTTAAAGTAAGATATTCGTCTAAATTTAAAAAAGATTTCAAGATAATTGTTAAGCGTGGCTATGATATTTCATTATTTGAAGAAGTGTTGTCTTTGTTACGCGAAGAAAAGACTCTACCCGATAAATATAGTGACCACGCATTAAAAGGTGATTATATAGGGCATCGGGAATGTCATATTACTCCTGACTGGCTTTTAATTTACAAAAAAGAAAATGATATGATTACTTTGTCTTTGACTCGAACAGGAAGTCATAGTGATTTGTTTTAACAAAATAATGGATGAGAATACCTAATCTCATCCATTATTTTTATATTGTTTTATTAAGTACACCCAAATGGGTGGTCTTTTCGTGGAAGAGCCGAACGATTTAGATGCCGTCGCTTACTATAAAATTATGTTTCATTGGACCAGAGCCTTTTCCTAAATCAAGACCTTCAGC
>JAXJVM010000088.1:0-3575 GCA_036308515.1 Clostridia bacterium
CTGTACTTCCAGGAAGCAACCAGAAAGTACATCGAAGAAGGCAAGGACTTGCAGGGTAAGGGCTTTGACCCCAGAAAGCTTTTGCTGCCCGGTTTTGAGGGAATCAAGACCATCGTTAAGGAAAAGATGGAACTCTTCGGTTCTGTCGGCAAAGCGTAAAATTGCAGAACGGCATTTTGCCGGTCTATGGAAAATAAAACGCCGGTTTCGCAAGAAACCGGCGTTTTTATAATAACTATTCGCTATTCATTGGTGTCGCCTGCGACTATACTTCCATGATGATGGGAAGAATCATGGGACGGCGTTTAGTCTTACCAAAGAGGAAGCCGCCGACCTCGTTCTTGATGCCGTTTTTCAGGGTTGCCCAGTCGATGTTATGGCCGTCGGTACACTGCTGTACCACATTGTCGGCAACCTCTCGTACGGCGTCCATCAAATCCTCGGATTCCCGGACGTAGACAAAGCCCCGGGAGATAATATCCGGCCCTGCCACGCAGGCGCAGCTTGTCTTGTCGATGGTCAGCACCACAATGATGATACCATCCTCTGCCAGATGCTTCCGGTCACGCAGAACGATGTTGCCCACGTCACCTACGCCCAGTCCGTCAACCAGAACTCTGCCGGAAGGCACACTGCCGGTAATTTTCGCACTGTTGCGGCTGATTTCCAGCACCTGACCGATTTCCATCAAAAAGACGTTCTTCTTATCCATGCCGGTGCGCAACGCCAAATCCCGGTGCCGGCACAGGTGGTTGTACTCGCCGTGGACGGGGATAAAGAATTTGGGCTTTGCCAGAGAGAGTATCAGCATCAGCTCCTGTTGGCAGGCGTGACCGGATACATGGACGTTGTCCTGTTTCTCGTGTACAACCTCAGCACCGTGCTTGAGAAGCTCATTAACCACGTTGGAGACCGCCTTTTCGTTCCCCGGAATGGGGTTAGCAGAGATAATCACCAAGTCGGTGGGCTCGATGTTAATCTTTTTGTGTGCCGAAAAGGCAATCCGGGTCAGGGCGGACATTTCCTCGCCCTGGCTGCCGGTGGTGACGATGACTAGCTTGTCCTTGGGATAGCGGCCGATTTCGTCAATGTCAATCAGAGTGTTCTTAGGGATGTTCATATAGCCCAGCTCGATGGCGGCGTTCAGAACATTGACCATGCTCCGTCCGGAAACGGCAACCTTTCTGCCGTATTTGTTTGCGGCGTTGATAATCTGCTGCACTCTATGTATGTTAGAGGCAAAGGTAGCAACGATAATCCGCTTATCCGTACCCTTTTCAAACAGATGATCAAAGGTTTGACCGATGGAGCTCTCGCTCATGGTAAAGCCGGGGCGGTCGGCGTTGGTACTGTCGGAAAACAGCGCCAGGACACCTTTCTTTCCCAGTTCCCCGATGCGCGCCAGGTCAATCATGTCGCCGTCAATAGGGGTGGGGTCAATTTTGAAGTCGCCGGTGTGCAGCAGCACGCCGACCGGTGTGTGCAGGGCAATGGCAACCGCGTCTGCAATGGAGTGATTTGTGTGAATGAATTCTGCTCGGAACTCACCCAAACGGACGCTTTCGCCTGCTTCCAATGTGTTGAGCTTGGCTGAGCCTGTCAGCCCGTGCTCCTTTAATTTGTTCTTTAAGATGCCCAAGGTCAGCCGTGTGCCGTAGACAGGAACGTTAAATTCCTTCAGCACGTAGGGGATGGCACCGATGTGGTCCTCGTGACCATGGGTCAAAACGATACCCCGGATTTTGTCTGCAACCTTGTGCAGATAGGTGATATCCGGAATCACAATATCTACCCCGAGCATATCGTCGTCCGGAAAAGCCATACCACAGTCCAGCAGTACCACGTCGTTTTCGTACTCAAAGACTGTCAGGTTCTTCCCGATTTCGTGAAGTCCGCCCAGAGGGATTACCTTTATCTTTTTATTTTTTCTTATACTTTTATTCAAGCTTTTACCTCCTATTATCATTTTTGCCCGTGCAAATAAAATACACAACAAAAGAAGAGGAACAAGGGGGCAGCACATAGCCAACGGGGCGTAGCAATCGCAGATGCGACGGTGCTGCAGGGGTTTGTTTCTTTCTTTTATCGTTATTCAATTGGTCCGCTCATTAGTAAACGCCTGCCCAAAGGCAGAAAATCAGTCGGGCTTTGCAAAGCAAAAACCCAAATCCGAACAAATCACTCCAGAGCATTATACACTACTTTTTAGAAATATGCAAGCCCCTTTTGCAGATTCTTTCTATCAGTATGGGAAGAATTGAGAAAGAATATACTTCCATTTTATGAAATTCTATGCTATACTTTACGGCAGAGGTGATACCTATGGTGAATTTAGGAAACGAATGGGATGAACTGCTGGCGGAGGAATTCAAAAAGGACTATTATCTCCGTTTGCGCGCCACACTTGCCCGGGAATATAAAACCCGAACCATATACCCGGATATGTATGATATCTTCAATGCCTTGCGCTATACCTCCTATTCCCAGGTGAAAGCGGTCATTCTGGGACAAGACCCCTACCACGGTGAGGGACAGGCGCACGGATTGTGCTTTTCGGTAAAAAAAGGCGTGCAGCCGCCGCCCTCTCTGCAAAATATCTTTAAGGAAATCCAAAATGAGCTTGACATTGCGCCGCCCAACCACGGAGAATTGACTCAGTGGGCAAAGGACGGGGTACTGCTGCTTAACACTGCGCTGACTGTCCGCGCCGGGCAAGCCAACAGTCATCGTGGACTTGGATGGGAGATCTTTACGGATCGAGTGATTGCCCTGCTCAATGAAAGACAGACGCCGATGGTGTTTCTGCTTTGGGGCGCCAATGCCCGGCAGAAGAAGGCGTTGCTGACTAACCCCAATCATCTGGTGCTCACTTGCGCCCATCCCAGCCCGTTGTCGGCGTATAACGGCTTCTTTGGCTGCGGACACTTTAAGGTGTGTAATGATTTTCTTGTATCTAAAGGGATTGCGCCGGTGAACTGGGAGATTGTTTAGAAGAAACATACATATTTTTGGGTTTCTTGATGCAAAACTTCTCCTTCGACACACCTTGACAAGTCATAGGAAGATAGGATAAAATAGAGAGAATAGTACACAGGAAAGGGTGATTGCACATGGGCATGACTTTGGCTCAGAAAATCTTAAAAGACCACTTGGTCTGCGGCGAGATGGTTGCCGGTACCGAAATCGGCATCAAAATCGACCAGACCCTGACACAGGACGCAACCGGAACCATGGCGTATCTGGAATTTGAAGCGATGGGTGTTCCCCGGGTGAAAACCGAGCGTTCTGTTGCATATATTGACCACAACACGCTGCAGAGCGGTTTTGAAAACGCCGATGACCATCGGTTTATCGGTAGTGTCTGTAAAAAGCACGGCATTTACTTCTCCCGTCCCGGTAACGGCATCTGCCATCAGGTGCATCTGGAACGGTTCGGCATCCCCGGCAAAACACTGATTGGCTCTGACAGCCATACCCCCACCGGCGGCGGTATTGGTATGATTGCCATCGGTGCCGGCGGTATGGATGTTGCCGTTGCTATGGGCGGCGGTACCTATTATATTACCTGCCCGAAG
>JAXJVM010000089.1:0-2209 GCA_036308515.1 Clostridia bacterium
GGATTTGTAGATACGCAAAAAAGCATTCTCCATCATAGAAAAATATAGTTTTGTTTAGAGCTGCCGGGTAACTTATGCTCGGCAGCTTTGAACTGTCTGCTAGAAGTAGATAGTGTCAAATGATGTATGGAAAAACGAGTCAAATAAATAAGGCTCAATTGAACCTTGAAAACTGTAGATATTGATCACGATAAGCTCTCCGAGGGCTTAGGGCTCTGCCCTAAGTACCCGCAAGGGACTCGTCCCTTGACCCATTTTCAGGCTCTGCCCGAACCCGTCCTCGCCGGAAGGCAGGAAAAGGGCGCAGTTGCCCCTTTTCTGTTTGACAGGATAATCCGAGAACCTTATGTCAAGCAACTTTCGCGGCATATCCTCGCGCCTACGGCACTGCGGTATTCCACGGTTTACCTGACAACAGTTCCGCTCCATTATGCAGATGCCTGATTTTGAAGATTAAGGATGGTCTGCTGGCCGAGGAAGATGAGAAGCTGCCATTTTCCAGGCATGTTATCAGCGCCTTTGAGCATTTCTACTTCGTTCAGTACTTTGTAGCCGACATGCTTGTGTGGGCGGAGAAAGTTGTAGTAAGCAACCCATAGAGCCAGATCATAGTTGGCACCGTCGATGTTGTCAAAGCCGTTTGTGGGTCTGTAAGAGGCCTTGTATGTACGGTTGAGTCTTTCAATCATCTGTTTGTATGGACGGAACTCTTTTGACACCGCATCGTCGTTGGTAAGACCAATTACCTGGGTAATATCGAACTTGAATTTATCTCCAAATTCATGGAAGAACTGCTGTGCAGCCAATGGATAGGCGCTGTATCCATCCGCAATGAATTTAAAGTTTTTTGGAAGTTCTTTTAGGTTCCGGAAAGCCATTCTCATTGTAAGGATACAAGGACCGACACCACGATTATCCGAGACCTGGTAGCCAATGATGGAACGTTTTGCCGCATCCATAATGAACCAGATGTAGGCTTTAACGCCACGGATTTTAATGTAGGTTTCATCAGCAGTGAATACAGAGCCTGTGCCGTAATCGTAATGGTCTACAAAGGGTTTGATACACATGGCGGCAGATTTGCAGTAGTTGGCAATGCTCTGATGTGAGATGTCAATACCGTAAAGATCAAGGAGTGCCTGCTTGGTTTTTCTGAGAGAAAGACCGAGATTCACATGCAGAGTCAAACAAAGTGCCATGGTATGGGAATCGAACTTGGTGAATTTCAGGGAAGATGCATTCTTTGGAAGGGAGTTTAAATCCAACTTAAAGAAATCTATCGTGAATTCGCGGTAGATGTAGTGAAGCTTATATTTGTTTTTGCCGTAATCTTCTTCAAGATGCTTTTTGTCAACTTTCTTCAGATTGTGTAGATAGTATGGGCACTTGGGGTTAACACATTTGTGGACGATGAAGTGTTTCCGGTCCTTTTTACGATCAAGACTGTGATTACAGTGAGGGCATCTCAATACAGTGGATTTAGAAAAACGGTTATCTTCGGTTGGGGAAAAAGTGGTCTGGCAGACCTTGCACAACACTTGAGATTTGCGCTTTCCATTGTTCCACTTGAGATAGTCAGCAGGCGCGTCGCAAACGGGGCAGTGACAGGACTCTGGAATATCGCATTCTCCGTGCCTGAACACAGGCTTGATGATTTTGTGATAGCGTTCCTGATAGTAAGGAATAAGCTCTTTCCAGTCCCAATCCTGTTTGTATGAAATAATCTTAGGAAGTTCGTCAATCTTGAACTTCTGATACTTGGGAGAATGGGAATCATCGAAAGCCCATTGTTTGAGAGGGATATATCTACAGATAAAGTTAATAAGCCAGCAAATTTGTTTATGTTGGTATTGAATTAAGTGAAGTAAATACAGTATAATGTCCATGAGCATTGTCTCCTTGGTTTAAGGTTGGTTTGGCGATTGACATTATACCAGAAAAAGGGAGGTCAATGCTCTTTTTATTGCAAACTCCCATAAAATCAAGGTTTAACAATAAAAAAAGGTAGTGAAACTTGACACTACCTTACAAACGAAGGAGGTAGAATTATGGCATTTTTAGATGATTTAAAAGCAGGTCTTAGTGAAGTGGCAAAAACTGTAGGAGAAAAATCCGAACAGCTTGTAAATATTTCGAAATTACATTTAAGAAAAACAAACTTATCCAATGAATTAAAAGCAACATATCTTGAATTGGGTAAGATGATTTA
>JAXJVM010000090.1:0-6058 GCA_036308515.1 Clostridia bacterium
TCCCAGTCGCTACGATATCTCCGGGGATGAAATTCTCGCATTTGTGACCACGGACAACAGGGGTAATGCAGTGCTGGAACTGTACAATACCCGTGGTAAGCTGAAAGGGCAGTATCATGCGGACAGTAATATTACCAACCTCAGTGTCTTTGAAGATATGGTGCTTATATCCCGGCAGCGTGAGGTTCTGTATATCAATAGCCGCGGCAAGCTGAAAAAGACGGCTGCAGCAGAGCATGATATCAAGAGTCTGGGACTCTATGGCGACGGGCATACCGCCCTTGCCGCAGGGGCCACCTCGGCATATATTGTACGAGTGAAATAAAACGCCGGTAAAAAAGGAGGATGCCAGTATGAGTGATCTGATTATTACATTGGCAGATGTTGTGCTGCTGGTTGTGCTCTGCCTGTTTGCCCTCTGGGGCTGGCGGAAGGGCGCTGTCAGGATGGGATTCAGTTTGGTTTCTCTGCTGGCGGCTATTGTTCTGGGTAAAATGCTCTACCCGGTCATTGCGGACTTTCTGCGGAACACCCCCGTGTATACAGGAATACTTTCCGCTATACAGCAACATACGGCGTCCGGCGAAGCGGAAACCACCGGTGTGCTTGCCGATATCATGGCAAAAGGTGGCGAGATGATATCGGAAATTCTGTCCAGCTACCTGGCAGAACTGGCATTGCGTGTGATTGCCTTCCTGCTGGTGGTGGTAGTGGTGAAAGGCCTGCTGATGCTTGCCTCCCGTTTGCTGAAGTTGTTTACCTCACTTCCAATCATCGGGATGGTCAACCGTATGGCGGGGCTGGTGCTGGGTATCATCGAGGGAATATTGATTGTCACAGTGCTTTTGGCTGGTATCTATGTAATTTCACCTATCAAGGAAACGCCGGTTATTAGCCGTGAAATCGAAAAATCTATCGTGGTGCGTGAATGGTATCTCAACAATCCGCTGGTGCAGTGGGCAAGCCCGGATTCAGAAGCGGAATTGGAATAAAAGAAAGGTATGGGTAGGACAATGGAGCCAAGTGTATTACAAAAAATGAAGCTTGACGAATTAAAAGCGATTGCGAAAGAGCTACATATCAAAAATATTATGAAATACCGCAAAGCGGAACTGGTGGAAAAGATTGCCTCGGTGCAGTCCATGCTGGAAACCGCGCAAAAGCAGGAAACGGTCTTGCAGCAAGCAAAAACCCTTGCGGAGAAGTCCGAGGATAATTTATCTCAGGACGCAGATACTAAAGTTGTGCCCCAGACGGTCAAAAAGAAGAACGATAAGGAGCCGGCATACAGTGACCCGGTGCGCCGCACCAACCTTATGAGCGGTGTGCTGGAGATCATGGCGGACGGCTATGGCTTTTTGCGCAGTGATAACTACCAGTCCGGCGAAGCGGACGTCTATGTGCCCCAGAACCAGATTCGACGTTTCAATTTAAAAACCGGTGACTTTATTGTAGGCAATACCCGGATGCAATATGAGGGTGAGCGCTACGAGGCATTGGTCTATGTCCAGACGGTCAACGGTGACCGGGTGGACGTGTCCATCCACCGAAAGCCCTTTGAAGAGTTGACTCCTATTTATCCACAGGAACGACTGTGCCTGACCACAGACCGCAAGAATTATGCCATGCGGATGATTGACTTGACAGCGCCGGTGGGTAAGGGACAGCGTGGTATTATTGTGGCACCACCCAAGGCAGGAAAGACTACCTTGCTGAAAAATATTGCCAATAGCATTACTGCCAACAACCCAGAGGTACAGTTGATTGTACTGCTGATTGATGAGCGGCCTGAGGAAGTTACGGATATGCAGCGGAGCATCCGGGGGGATGTGATTTATTCCACCTTTGATGAGGAACCCCAGAACCATGTGAAGGTTGCGGAAATTGTGCTGGAGCGCGCCAAGCGTTTGGTGGAGCACAAAAAGGACGTGGTGATTCTGTTAGATAGTATCACCCGATTGACCCGTGCGTATAACCTAACCATTGCTCCCACGGGCAGAACCCTGTCCGGTGGTCTGGATCCGGGTGCGTTGTATAAGCCCAAACGTTTTTTCGGCGCCGCCCGGAACATTGAGGACGGAGGCAGCCTGACCATCCTGGCAACGGCACTGATTGAAACAGGAAGCCGTATGGATGATATGATTTATGAAGAATTCAAAGGCACTGGTAACATGGAAGTGCATCTGGATCGCAGACTGCAGGAGCGCAGGGTATTTCCTGCCATTGACCTGGTGAAATCCGGTACCCGAAAAGAAGAACTTTTGCTCACAGAAGAAGAACTGGACATGATGCGGCGGATGCGCCGTGCCTTTGGGGATAGAAATCCGGCAGAGGTGACCGAAAATCTCCTTGGCTGGATGCTGAAAACCAAAAACAACGAAGAATTGATAGCGTGTGCAGGAAAGGTATTTGGTGATTATGAGAAAAAACTGTAAGAGGATGGCGGCGTTAGCACTGGCTTGTTTGCTGACGGCAGGGACTTTCCCTGCATGGGCAACCGAACCGGCACAGTCCGAAGCTGTTCAAACAGATGTTGTAAAGGAAAAGAAGAATGTGAAGGTGCCGATTCTGTTATACCATCACATTACCGATGAGCCCTTTAACGGCAATGAAATTTCAATGATTTCCCCCTATGACTTCCGGCTGCATATGACGGCAATCCGGGTGAACTTTACCCCCATCAGCCTGCGGCAGTATTATGAGTATATCAACTGTACCGATGGCAGTGTCACAATCCCCGATAATCCCATTATCGTCACCTTTGACGATGGGTATATGAGCAACTATGAGATTGCCTATCCCATCTTAAAGGAACTGGAAATCCCTGCTACCATCTTTGTGGTAACGGATACCGTAGGAGAAATGGCAGGCGGCGGCAAGGTGAATTACTCCCACTTTACCTGGGAACAGGCAAAGGAGATGGAGGAAAGCGGACTGATTGAAATTCAATCCCACACCGCAAGCCATGCTGCTCTGGGCGAGCTTGATATCAATCAGCTGGTGACCGAGCTGCGCAAGTCCAAATACACCATTGAAAAGAACTTGGGTCGGGAATGTGATATGATTGCTTTCCCTTACGGCTCTTATAATGATATGGTGCTGCAGGCGGCGGACAGAGCCGGCTATAAGCTCCGTGCACTGGTGGATGACAAGACTACCGAGGACGCTTTTGAAGTCAACCTGGTCTCCGAGGGTGTCGGGGCGCTGACCCGTATGACGGTGGCAGGTAATATGGGTAACGTCAATGTCATTGAAATTATTCGCAAAGCCTGTGCCAAAAAAATGCTCCCTATTGAGGGCGCAAATTAAACTGCAATCCAGCCGCCTGTAAGGGCGGCAATACATAGAAAGGTGACAGAACCTATGAGTAAATTTATGATTCCCAAAGACTATGAACCCAAGCTGGGACTTTACGAAACCCAGACCGCCATTGAGGTCATCAAACAGGCGTTTGTAGAAAACCTCACGCGGGCACTGAACCTGCGGCGTGTGACTGCCCCCCTGTTTGTAGAGACCAAGACCGGACTGAATGACAACTTAAACGGCGTGGAGCGTGCCGTTGCCTTTGATATTCCCGATGCAAACACCGATGCCCAGGTGGTACATTCTCTTGCGAAGTGGAAGAGAATGGCACTGGGAAACTATGAGTTTCCTGTTGGGGAAGGTCTCTATACCGATATGAATGCCATCCGTAGAGATGAGGAGCTTTCCAATCTCCATTCGGTCTATGTGGATCAGTGGGACTGGTGTAAGGTCATCCGCCGGGAGGACAGAAACCAAACATACTTAAAGGAGACGGTGAAAGCCATTGTTGGGGCGGTCTGTGATACCCTGGATGCGCTGAAAGCCGCGTTTCCCCAAGTGAAAACCCAGCTTTGCCGGGAGGTTAGCTTTGTAACTACCCAGGAACTGGAGGATATGTATCCGGAAATGACCGCCAAGGAGCGGGAAACCGCCTATACCAAGGAGCACAAAACTGTATTTATCATGGAAATTGGTGACATTCTGGCGTCCGGTGAGAAGCATGACGGCAGAGCCCCGGACTATGACGACTGGAAACTCAACGGTGACATTCTTTTCTGGGATGATGTGCTGGGACTTGCTTTGGAGGTTTCCTCTATGGGCATCCGGGTGGATGAACAATCCCTGGATGAGCAGCTCACCAAGGCAGGTTGCGATGACCGTCGGGAACTGCCATTCCATAAGGCGTTGCTGGCAGGGGAATTACCGCTGACCATGGGCGGCGGTATCGGACAGTCCAGACTGTGTATGCTGCTGCTGGGCAAAGCACACATCGGTGAGGTACAGGTCTCCGTTTGGGATGACGAAACCATCAAGAACTGTAAAGAATATGGGATTCAATTATTATAAATACCAAAGAGGAAGGGGAAAAGAAAGATGAAAACTGACATTGAAATTGCTCAGAGCGCGACCATGGAACCCATTGGGGACGTTGCGGAAAAATTGGGAATTTCCAAGGATGATCTGGAATATTACGGTAAGTATAAGGCGAAACTGGGCACTGAGATTGCCCAGAAGTTTGCCTCTCGTCCCGATGGTAAGCTGATTCTGGTGACTGCCATCAACCCCACCCCTGCCGGAGAGGGAAAGACTACCGTGACTGTTGGCTTGGGACAGGCTATGGCAAAGATTGAAAAGTCTGCAATTATTGCCCTGCGTGAGCCTTCTATGGGACCGGTTATGGGGGTTAAGGGGGGTGCTGCCGGCGGCGGTTATTCCCAGGTAGTACCTATGGAGGATATCAATCTCCACTTTACCGGCGATATGCACGCCATTACCGCGGCGAACAACCTGCTCTCTGCAGCCATTGATAACCACATCCATCAGGGGAACACCCTGGGTATCGACAGCCGCAGAGTGACCTGGAAGCGTTGTCTGGATATGAACGACCGTGCACTCCGTCAGGTGGTAGTGGGTCTGGGCGGCAAGCCCAACGGCTTTGTCCGGGAGGACGGCTTTATGATTACCGTCGCCAGTGAGATTATGGCAATTCTATGTCTGGCTGACGGCATGGAGGATTTAAAGGCACGCCTTGGAAGAATTGTCATTGGCTATGACTATGATGGCAAGCCCGTTACTGCGGCGCAGCTACAGGTTGCAAACGCTATGGCACTGTTGCTCCACGATGCCATTAAGCCCAATCTGGTGCAGACTCTGGAAAACACCCCCTGCTTGATGCATGGCGGTCCCTTTGCAAATATTGCACATGGCTGTAACTCCGTACAGGCTACTAAGCTGGGACTGAAGCTAGCGGATTACTGTATCACCGAGGCGGGCTTTGGCTCTGACCTGGGTGCAGAAAAGTTCTTTGATATTAAGTGCCGGTATGCCGGCTTGAAACCCAGTCTGGTGGTGTTGGTTGCTACCATCCGTGCTTTGAAGTACAATGGTGGCGTTCCCAAGGCAGAACTGTCCGAAGAAAACACCGATGCACTGGCAAAAGGTATCGTGAACCTGGGTGCCCATATTGAAAATATGCAGAAGTACGGACTACCTGTGGTTGTAGCAATCAACCGCTTCCATACGGATTCCGATGCTGAAATCCAGATGATACAGGAATTCTGCGACAAGATGAGTGTTCCTGTCTCCCTTTGTGAGGTATTCGCCAAGGGTGGCGAGGGCGGCGTTGACCTTGCTAAGAAGGTGGTTGAAGTCATTGAAACCGCAGACGGCAGCGAGAAGTTCGCACCCATTTATGACGAAAAGCTCCCCATTAAGGAGAAGATTGCAGCCATCGCCCAGAAGATATATGGGGCTGATGGTGTGAATTATACCCCCAAGGCAGAACGTGAAATTAAGCAGCTCACAGAGCTTGGCTTTGATCAAATCCCCGTTTGTATGGCAAAGACCCAGTATTCTCTGTCCGATGACCCCAAGCTGCTGGGCAGACCCAGTGGATTCACCATCACCGTGCGTGAGGTTCGGGTTTCTGCTGGCGCAGGCTTTGTGGTGGCACTCACTGGTGATGTTATGACCATGCCGGGACTGCCGAAAGAACCGGCGGCAAACCGGATGGACATTGACAGTGACGGCACCA
>JAXJVM010000091.1:0-28262 GCA_036308515.1 Clostridia bacterium
ATACAAAAGCTTGATATAGGAATCCCCCGCTGCAAGCCCTATATGGCAAAATACACTATATAGTAAGACAAAGAGGCCTATATCTATGAGATATATAAAAAAAGTCTTCATGGGAGTCCTATCTAAAATCTTTTTATTTGTATATATAATGATATCTGTTGTGCGGTACAAAAGTGCTGTAATGGTTCCAATTAAAACTCCCGGAATTCCAATAACAAAAACCATAAAAAGTGAAACTCCTAAATTAATAATGGTTTCTATTATAGTACGCGAAAGGGTCGCCTTAAAATGACCTGCATAGTTTATGGTATTGAGCATAGGAGTCCGCATGACCGTCAAGAGTTCAATCAAAACAAATAGCCAGGGCAAGTAAATGTCAACATAATTGATATCTGTAACATTTGCTGTATATAACTTCATAAATGGGGTATACAAGCATAATACAACCACAAACACGCTAAAAGCAACCGCGCTGTAATAAGTTTCAAATATGTCTATGATTTTCTTAAACCGTTCTTTGTTGGTACTATAAATTTGGCCAAAGGCAAAGCCGACGCTATTGATTCCAAGGTTTAAAATATTGGAAACATTCATGACCACAAGCTTATACATTGAATATACGCTGACCGCCTTTAAATCACACACAAAGGTTAAAATCAAAACATCCGTGTTTTGAAAAATCATGCCTGCAAGTTGATGAATCAACATGGCATTTTTCTGATTAATGGCTTGCAAATCTGGTATTACGTCAAGATGGAGCCATCGATATTTTCTGTGAATGTAGCACATAATAAAAATTGCTTGCAGCATGTTGATTGCAAAGGTGGTTGCCATAATCAGCACAATGTTTAAGTTGAGATAGATACAAACAATTTTTGCAATGCTCGTTCCAATGGTTACTATTGTTGATAAATTAATAATAATATAATTTTTCCCCTCGGCCTGTAGAAGAATTTTGTATTTTCCTTGGAAGAAAAACAAAATTACATTGCTCATGCCATAGAATAGAATGACGAAACAGACTGTTCCATAACTAAGTTCACTCTTCACAGCCAGAGGATAGAGCAAAGACAACGCCAGCAAGGAGAAAAAATACAGCGTCCCGGTTCTCTTATAATATTTATGTGTTGCCGCAAGAATTCCGTTAATCCTTTCATGATCTTTGGTTGCAACCGGATTGTATAATGCCTGTAGGCTGACTGCACCGATACCCGCCTCAAACAAACCCATGTAGACAAAAATTTGACTGAGCGAGTTTAATAGTCCATTGACCTCAGAACCATAATTTACTACAAACAATCTGGGTAACATAAATCCTAGACAAACAGTGATAATTTGTCCTAAAAAAGAGTACACCAAATTATATAAACTACGTTTTGCTTTGTTCATTGCCACATCCTCTTCTCCAATTCTTACCTACCTTTACACCACAATCGTACTCCCAAATAAACCAAATGATAGCATTTGAGTTGTATCAATTTTGCTATGATGTAGTACAGCTTCTTCTCACAAAGCATTTTGCTATGTCTTTTCAGTTCCGGATCTGCTGAGACTTCCCTTATGTAGCCCAGACAGATACTTTTATCGGCAGTTGACACGACCTTATATAAATTGCCAATAAGACCAAAAACATATCGTTTTTTTGCGCATAAAGAGCCTTCTCAGAACACACCATTCTCTGCCTTCCTGCATTTATTATATCTAATACTACATATGATGTGGATCAAAAATGCATTTCGAGTTAAAACCGAAATTTTCAAAAGTATTGCTTGAAAATCTATTTCTTTATTTTTTTGTATTAATGCACAAAAAGAGGGATTTTTTAATGCCTCTTTCGTTTTTTTATACTTCGTATTATTACAAGCTCCAGATCGGGTATAAATCTGAACAAGAAAAGCTACAAACAATCCATAGCATCCTTTCTCAACTGTTCGGTAAATAGCAGTATTAGAAATACCGCAACGTTGAAGCATATCAATCTTTGCCAGATAGGACATTTCACACGCATCAATGGCATTTGCGTTATATTTGCACATCAAAGTATTGGTTCCGTATTGTACATAGTTATAATAGCTTTTTGGAACACAACTCACTATTTTGCATTTTCTAAGAAAATCGACTACGAATAATCCGTCCTCACAAATAGATATGTTCTCTTTATATCGGATAGTATGTAGTTCTACCACTTCTTTACGAAACAACTTATTACAGGGGCTCGCTAAAATAAAATTAGTTTCAGCTTCTATATAAAAATCTCTGATAAAGTCTTTCAGGCAAAGTTGTTCTATCTTTTTCAATTTATGTTCATGCATTAACTTTCCATTACAGTCCACATACCTAAGACCCGACAAAATTACGTCACTGCCGTCATACAGCAGCATATCTTCAAGCATGTCGTCATCAATATAATCATCGCTATCTACAAACATGATATACTGTCCGTTTGCAGCGTCAATTCCCGTATTTCTGGCTGCACTGACACCTGCATTACGCTTATGTATCACCCTTACCCTTTCATCCATTTTCTTATAGGCATCACAGATTGCACCACAACTGTCGGACGATCCATCATCCACCAAAATTAACTCAAAATCCCAAAATGTTTGGTTTAAGATACTATCTATGCATCGATTCAAGTATGCTTCCACATTGTAAACCGGTACAATCACACTAACTTTCGGCATCACTATATTTCCTCCAACAAAGCTTTTAGGTCACTACAAAATTGTTGATTTAATTGTTCAATTTTTTTTCTGCTATCATACGCATCATGCAAATCCACCTGCATAATTACCTTTGCCAACATTTCCGGCTCTGGTACATGATAAAAAGACATTAACTCGCCAATTGCAGATTCTTTCAACACATCTAAATCTTGAGCTACAACGCGGAGTCCATTTGCCATATATACTAACACCTTTGATGGGAATGTGTGATCTGCCGACTCAAGGTCTTCCTTTTGATAGACATGCGTACTTAATCCAATATCACAGCTTTGCAAAAATGCTGTGTATTCTTCACCTCTTTTTTCCCCGTGATAAAAAACTTGTTTTTTATCTTTCGTTTCATTGATTTTATCAATCAATGAATGCAACGCACCGATATCCTCTTGGGTACCAAACCCAAGAATATGTAATTCATAACTTTCGGGCAAAAACTCCATGGCTTTGACTGCAAAGAACGCAGCATTGCGGAGTTGTTCTATTACTCCCGCATAAACAAGGCGAATTTTTTCTCCTTTTTCAATGGGGATCCGTTTCGGGAGTTTATAACTCCCGTAAGAAACCACGGCATACCGGCTATTTAACTGTTCTTTCAAAAAATCATTCACGCATATATGCTTATCCGTTAACGAAAATAAGTTCCATTCCGCATTCTTTGCATGTGCTATTTCTCGATGTACCGATGTATATACATCCTCAATCTGCAGTATAAAATCTTTTCGAAAAAGCTTTTTATACCAGTGCAGCCAATAACGATGATATAAAGAATGATAGATAACTACCTTGTCATCCTTTTTTACATTTTTTAATAAAAAGCATAAAATTTGTATCCACCGGACAATGGCCAATACTTTATTGATAGCTGCAAACTTTGTCTTTATTGCGGAAAGATATGTATGTGTCTCCTGCTCATCAATTTGCTTTTTTCGCCCCTTGAACCTACCCTTTAAAGAAGTGGCGACGGATACTACATTGGTTTGGTATCCACACTTCTTCAAGGATTCTACCACATATTCTATTTTGCTTAGGGCTGACGGAAAAATTACCAACCTATCCATATACTCTGGATCTGAATAAAAACACAAGTAAAAAACTTTACGCATTATATACCCCTTTTAATTTTTGTACAGCGACTTCGATTGTATATTCTTTCTCTGTAAAAGCTGCGACAATTTCTTCTTGACTCTTTCGATGGCAACTCGCTTGCTTTTGCAGAACTCTTTCTGCCCAAGCCTCTGCTCCATCAGATAGATTATAATACTCTACCCGATTTAAGCCCATGTCCGCTTCTCTGGAAACACCAGTTGAAGCAAAGCAATTGCACCCTGCCGCTTGGGCCTCCAAGAGTGCTATTCCCAGTCCCTCAAACAAAGACGGAAACAAATACACATCCATCAGTTTAAGACAAACAGGAATATCAGTTCGCACCCCAATCAAACGAACGTTTTTCTCAATTCTAAGCATTTTTATTCTTGCCATCACCTCCGTCAGTTGCCCGCCATCTATACCGCCCAAAAGCAAAATAGCATTAGGTTTTTTATCCAGAATTTTTTTAAATACTTCCAAAATAAATAATTGATTCTTTTTTGCTTCAAATCTTGAAATATTTCCTATGATAAAATCATTTTCCTGGGTAATTTTAAATTCCTCTTTCCTCTTCCCTATCTCTCTGGAATCAATATGTAAGAATTTTGTTAACTCTATTCCATTATTGATGACCTTGCCATATTTTTCGAAAAATCTTGTGCCATACAACTCTTTTCCCGCATCTATGCTACACGCAAGAAAAACATTGCCACACAACTTTATTATACCTTTTCTTAATTCAAAAATAATTTGTTTTACTTTTGAACCCGGGCGCTGACTTGTATCATGTGAATGAGAAATTCTTTTTTTAATTCCGCAAAGCATTGCACCCATCAGGGGAAGGGCATTGCCGGCGTTCAGATGACAATGTACTGCTTCGTATCCCCCACTCTGGTTAAGCACATTTTTAAATATTTTGTAATATTTTATCATATGCCAGAAAGATGCCTGCACCCCAAAATAAACATTGCCGCCCAATTCTTTAATTTCAGCCACGTACGGAAAATCCTTTTCTGTAAGCACCAAAAAATCAAACTGTATCTCCTGACGGTTTAATGCCCGGTAATGATTCATAATAAATGCTTCCGTTCCGCCTAATTCCAGACAACTTACTATATGTAGAATTCGCTTCATAACTGGACTCCTTTCCATTACAAAATTCTCTCTTATTCTGTATCACTGCCAGAAAAATTGATACGGCACGAGTTGCAATGTTGCTCTATCCATCGTTATGTAAAAGTAAATCAGAAAGAAGCTTAACATCACATATGCCAGTTGCTTAGTTTTTCTGTCTTCGATACTTTCTAACATATTCGGCAAATACACAATCAGAAACATATAATAGTAATAATATATCCGCATCATGGCTCCACCGCTCTGCACAGCCGGGAAGAGAATCAACATAAACAGTAGAAAATATGCCGAATTATCCGTCTTACCCGCCTCTGCCATTCCACCGGAAACCAATAACCGCAAAACGATTGTCATTAGAACAAACAGGTATAATAACATTCCGGCACCGGCATTTTCCACCATTTCATAACTTTCATACTTATCCGATGTTTCTGCCGCAAGCTGTACAATCAAATTAGCAAACTGATTCTTAAACAACATCGTTATGGCTGCAATACCAAGCATCAAAATTATCGTTGTATTCCGGTATGGCAGCTTCCCCAGAAAATAAACCGGAAGGAACACAATAGCTGATGCATGAATGGTACTCGCAAGCCAAACCAGCACCACAAATCCCAGAAACCCCTTCCAACCGGACACCTTTTGTGATAGCATGTACGCTCCCATGCAAATGCCCATGGCAATACTCTGACGAATCGCAGAAAAAGCAAACGTATAAAGGCCCATTGCGACAAAAATAAACAGGCTCATCCAGCGGTTTTGGGAATATCGGTAGATATATATCGCCATAGCCCCTACATAAACCACTGCACTAAGCAATAGGACGACCCAAAAACTTACTCCAAGGTTTGATAAACACCATTCAAGCAGTACATAGCCTTTGTCCGATACATCTTCCTGAAAAATATCAGATAGGTTCCATCTAATTTTGTTTATATAACTGGTATAATATCCATAAGTATCAATCCCCACATGCGTCATGCCGCCGTAAGCACGGAATCCGCATAGGGCAACCATATACAAAGCAACAAAAAGATATAGCTTTTTTTCAAACGCTTTAGATTTCTCTTTCTTCTCCCCAATAGTCCATAGCCCTGCCGTATTCATGGCATAACGCTCAACGAGCCACGCGGCAAAAAAACAAAATGCCAAAACAAGATGATATACCATGTACTACCCTCTTTTCTTGTTTGTCTCCAATAACTCCTGATAAAACCGCATCGTTTTTTCCAACAAGGTCTCTTTTGTAAAATTTGCAACGGCAAATTCCCGGCATTGCCCGGAATAATCTCTGCCGGAAGCCTCTATCCGCAGAATATCTCGATGCACCGCTTCCACATTCCCAATCGCCTCAACATATCCGCAGCCTTCCCCTACCAGTTCAGGGCAAGCCGTGGTATCATAAGCAATTACCGGTGTTCCGCACGCTAGAGCTTCCGCCGTTACCTTTCCAAAGGTCTCTCGCCGTGTTGGATTATAGAACACATCGGCCGCAGCATACAAATCACTCATCATCTGTACATCCGCCGTGCGCCCAATGTGCAGGATTTTCTCATGTAAATCCCCTACCTTTTGCCCAACCAGAACAATTTGAAAACGGTCGTCCAACAGTGCTGCCAATCGGTTAAAATCCTCCATGCCCTTATCCTGTGTCCAGCTGACGGAAACCCCTAAAATCACAAACTTGTCTTTTATATTCAGTTTTTCACGAATATCGGAGGTATGCGGCGCAAAGGTATTTACATCAATCCAATTGTATATAGTCTCTATTTGTGATGCGCAGGAGAGAACAGATTTTTTAGCCTCGCCTGTCACCCAACGAGACACGCCGATAATACCCAGTTGGGAAATGTTCTCACCCCATCGCTTTTTGTCTTGAAGCATGGTTTTCGTTCTATCCAAGAACCAGCTGGGGTTTCCGCTTTGCAACTGCGCGCAGCTTCCGCACCCGGACTGCCAGCGATTACAATTCGCCAGCGAGTAATGGACACACTTTCCGGTAAAGAAAAAGCAGTCATGAAGCGTGATTACTGTTGCAATTTTGTTTTGTGCCAGAAAATCAAACAACAGGGGCAGATTGATATAATTGCCATGGAGGTTATGTAAATGCACAATATCCGGCTGAAATTGTTTGATTTGTTTTAACATTCTTCGGGTTGCTCGGCAGGAAAAATATCCCTGTAGACCCGTCAGTCTGGAAAGAAACGCATGTATCTTATGATCTATCTTTGTACCAACGGGAAATGCATTGTCACGATTAGCAGTACCGTTACCATAGAAAATGATATTCTCAATATTTTTCGCAGCCAAATAATCGGATAGTTCACAGACAATCCGTCCAGTGCTCCCAAACTCACAAACCGCGTTTATTTGTACTACTTTCATGAATGATCTCCTCAAAGTCTTTTTGCAGCATTTTTTGCACAGTGTTCTTTTGATGATTCCTCTTGCCACACTGCCATGCTTTTTTCTGATATTCAGTGACCAACTCCGGTTGGTCACATAATTTTCGCAATACCTGTTCCATTTCTTCCATGGAATCAACACAGATTGCCGCATCCTCCCGTTTTAAATAGGTCAATCCAGAATGCTCCTTCCACGCAATTGCCAAAACTGCACAGGTGCTTGCCAGACAATCAATAATCTTGGTGGAAAAGGAAACACGGGTTGCATATCTCTGCTTTAATCCAAAAGACTCCACATGAAGGGCAACATCTGCCTTTTTGTAGATTTCCGTTAATTTCTCCGGTGCAACACTTCCCCGCAGGAAAATGTTTTTACCATCATCCAATACCTGCTTCTGTTTATCCGTCACCGCATCCCGAGTGTAAATATCCAGAGTCATTTTGACGCCATCACCGTTGATTTTATTTAATGCCTCACCGATTTTAGCAAGGGTTTTCCAACGGTTCATATACAGCTTTCCTGCATAAACCAGATGAATCGGCTGTCCGACAGGCTTTTTCTCATAATTTTGCGGAAACTCCCCACACTTCATCAAGACCTTCATATTGATATCAAAGCTTGCTTCATATTCCTGTTTTTGTTCTGCAGACAGGGTATAATACAATGCATACTGTGGCATCATTTTCTTTAACTTATGCCGCCGATACAAATGATTTATCCAGAAAACCGGCGATAAAGCTACTTGCCGCATAGAATACTCATTATCACCGGTAAATGCCACAATAGGACAGCTGGCGTGTTTCAGCACTTCCCTCTCCAACCGTAGAACTTTACCGGTTGCAAATCTAGGCGAGAAAATAATATCCGGTTGAAAATCCTCAATAAACTGTTTGAGCAAAAGTTGATTGTATTTACCAACACCCCATACAACATTTTTAAGCAACCGCAGAAGATTGCCACAATGCTTACGCAGGAAGCCAATCCCTTGTACGTCCGTGGATTGGTACGTTTGTCCATCGGGAATGTGCCGCTCGTTTTTTTCCAGAATGCGACCGGCAGGTTTTCCCTTCACGATACTTTTTATCATCATCCCATCCGTAATCTGAAAATAAGTATCACAACACTGATTTTGCGGAAGTCCCGGAGAAAGATAAATGTTTGCAAACTCCGCCGGAAACCCATTGAACCAATTGGACAGTACGCCGTTGCCGTGTATGCTGTCATTCCATACTTCATCGGAAATAAGTAAAATTTTCACCTTATCTTCTCACCAATCCTATCATTTTTGCGGTCGCTCTCGGAAAAAGCCAAAATAATAGAAATAAAGGCTTATATCTCAAGCTTGCAGCCTTCATACTTTCAGCAAATATTTCCCGGAATTTATCTGTTAATATTTGCAGTTGCGTCTTCGTTGCTCTCTTTTTCAAAAATCTGCAATAGCTTAAAATCAAAACAATGGCATATCTCTCATAGCTTTTCCCTTGTAGGTAGGCTTCCTTTTTCTCTGCAAAATAGGCAACACGTGCATTATAAACCGGAACAAAATCCATTCTAACCTTTTCATTACGCATAGTAGAATCCGGCGACATATAGTAATAATACAGCTTTCGGTTTGAAATGCAAATGCGCTTACTTTGATAAGCAAAACGATAATAGGTGGCATCGTCCTCATGCACCAGACCAACGGGAAACCGCACATCACCAATGGTTTCCCTCCGATAGAGTTTTCCACATGCTATCACTTTATAAGAAAAACCGGATAATGCCGCATACTTATCGCAAACCTTCTCCTGTATATCATCGCTTTCCTCTTTTGGAAAGCACGTTGCATTCCCTGAAGCATACTCTATCTGCACAATATCGCAGTCATATTTTTGGCTGAGCTGGTACATATACGCAATATAATCTTCATGCACAAAGTCATCGCTATCCACAAAAGCAATATACTCCCCTGTCGTAGCATCCAATCCGACATTTCTGGCACTGGACTGACCTCCGTTTTCTTTATGAATCACTTGGATACGACTGTCTTTTTGGGCACAGTCATCGCAAATTTGTGGGCAGTTATCCGGACTGCCGTCATCCACCAGAATGATTTCCAAATTTCTGTATGTCTGATTTAACAGACTTTCCACACAGCGTCTTAAATATGGTTCTACCTTATAAACCGGAACAATAATGCTAATTTTGGGCATTTCATATATCGAGTTCATAAATTTTCCTCAATTCCTCTGCAACATTTTCAGCTAGGAAAGCCTGTGCTTTTTCTTGGTTATACGTTCCCATCTGTTTTCTTAACTCCGCATCCAGATATAAACGTTCTATCTGCTCAGCCAAAGTATCTGCATCCTGTGCATTTACCATGTAACCGCCCATATCTTCTTCAATCAGATCTTTATGACCCCGGTTGTATGCACCAATCACAGGTTTCTCACAAAGCATCCCTTCAATGATATTGAGTCCCAGACCTTCACGGATACTCATGCTTACCACAAGATCACTTATTTTCACAAACCGTTCTAAGTCAACACGATATCCAACCAACTTTACACGGTCTTCAAGTTGTAAATTCGCAATCATGCTTCTTAAGTCTGCCTCATTGGCTCCGTTCCCTGCCAAAACCACCTTGATTGCTTTTTGCGGTAATTTAGATATTGCAGAAATCAATGTTTTCTGATTTTTATTTTGATTGAGTTCTCCCGTACACAAAACCAAAAAAACATCCTTGGTATAGCCCAGTTCCTCCCGCAAAGAATCCTCTGCCTGTTCCGTATTATATCGGGAACCATCCGCCCCAACACCATGAATATGATAAACATCGGTTTGAAAGTGTTTTTGTGCACACTGATAATCCTCTTGGTTTATGGTCACCAATTTATCTGTATATCTTGCTAAATACTTTTCGATCGGATAATATATCAGCCAATTTTTTATTGGTGCACCCTTGTAAAAATGGAATCCGTGTGCCGTATAATATACCTTCGTTCCCTTTTTTCTTGCTTTTCTTGCCACAAGGCGAGTAACGACGCCACCCACCGGAGTATTACACTGGATCATTTCGTATTGATTTTCTTGAAGTATTTTCTTCAGTTCTTTATATGCCCTAATATTATCCGTGCTTTTTGGCGAACGTGAAAATGGCAGGTCATAAATCACGTCTGCGCCTTCAATCTGTAATCCGTTTTTTTCAGCCAAATTGTTTCTTGCTGCTATATGTACCTCATAACCGTTTTCTTTTAAAATTCGAATTAGGGGCTTATGGAATTGGGCAATATGGCTTTGAACGGTCGCAGTAAGCAACGCTTTCTTCATAGTTCCTCAAACTCCTTTAAATTTTCATAAATAACCGCAAACAGTCTCTCCGCATTCCCCTCACCCACAAATGAATTATGGGGAGTAAAAATCACATTATCCATATCCCATAAAGAACTGTCTGGAGGAAGCGGTTCTTCTTCAAACACATCCAACACCGCACCAAAAAGCTTATCCTTGAGTGCCGCAATCAATGCCTTTGTATCCACAATCGCGCCTCTTGCAATATTGACCAGAACGGTAGCCTCCTTCATCTTTGCAAAACAAGCCTCATCAAATAGGTGATATGTCTCCTGTGTCAAAGGCAGGGTCAAAACAACCACATCGCTTTGGATTAAAACCTCTCCCATTTGGCGTATAGGATATATTTTCTCATACTCTGCCTTTTTGCTTGGAGCTATATCCACACCAAACACACAGCAACCAAAAGCCGCAAAGCGCTTTGCACATTCGTCTCCTACGCTGCCGCAACCGACAACGCAGACCGTCTTGCCGTAAAGCTCCATAAGCCCCCGATGCTTCTCCCATTGGTGTGTCTCCTGTTTTTGCATAAAAAACTGGCTTTGTTTATAAAGTTGCAATACACCGCAAACCGCAAATTCCGCCATGGGAACGCTATAAACACCTCTTGCATTATGAATAACAATGTTATGTTGCTTTACATATTCTATAGGTACACGGTCAACCCCCGCACTGGTCAGCTGGATATACCGAAGCTTTGTGAACGCTGCAATGTCATGGTGCAAAAATAGCCCGTTACAGATCACACCGTCATAGGTTTCCGGCTCTTCAATTGAGCCGCTTTCCTTCTGTAAAAACACCACGGTATGTCCCAAAGCCTCTATTTTTTTCATTTGTTCCTGCGTATAGGGATACGCACCTGTCAGCAATAGTTTCATGATTTCTTTACAAATAATTTATCGGTTTGGCGATCAACAAGCTTTACCCCAAAGTGTAAAACTGCCGCTGCCGCCAAAATCGTCACCGTAACCACAATCCAATTAATCGGGAAGCTTCCCGCTCCTGCCAGTCTTGGAATAATTGCATACTGTACTACATAAATTTCTAAAGTTATTTCTGCTAAATATTTAAATACTTTTTTTACTTTTCCTGGAAGTCGTTCCAGTGCTCCGTTAATTCCGATAAAACAGCGCATCACACTATACAGAAGTGCTAACAATAATAGCTGATTCACAATCTGCAGGAAACTCAAAGCGGGAACCCTGACAAATACCATTTTTGATGTGAAATACAAGCAGAACAACAATAGCAACAATACCCAATGCTTTGCTTTTGCCATATCACAGTACCGCCCGTAATGCTTACGAAAGTATGCACCTAGCAGCATCGCCTCAAAAAACAAGAAACGAATCATCGGCTCTCGTACCATGTCAATATGATAGTAGCTTTTATCATAGACAAACAAGTATAACAATCCATATACTACCAATACCGCAAACATAACAAGGGGAAGTCTATCATGCATTTTTTCGTTGGCAATCACAAAATAGTACGGAATATACAAAACAACAATTGATGCTATAAAATGGTACTCAGTAGGATAGATGAAATACCGAAAGAATTCCACAGGATTTGCGGTTCGGGTATAAAGACCCAACAGCAAATATGCTGCCGTGATTATGATTACTGCCGGATAGACCCTAACAATCCGTCGAAGATACCATCTTCCAAAATTCATTTTAATATTATATAGACAAAAGCCGGAAACTGCAAAAAATATAACATCTCCCAGTAAACCGCCATTAGCAATGATTTCCAGCGGATAAACATTTTGATAATGTGCATTGGTAATAATCATCGCTGCCAGTGCTCGCAAAAAAGAAATACAGAATATCATCCTTCTCGCCTCCGTGCCTCCATCTCGTCGGCAATCTGTGCTATCTTTTCTTTTACCAATGAGACATTTTCAAAGAAATATCTGCTATATTCCTCTATTTCTTTTTCTTTGCTCCGCATAGCTTTTAAACCTTGATCGAAAATCTTCTTAATTTCACGGCGATCGGAAACTTTTTCATAATTACAAAAGCTTCTGGACAAAATCACTGAAGAAGATCCCAGACGATAATGCTCTTTTAAAATGGCTTCTGCCGGCAACGTTCCCGTACCGATGGCAGCAATGCCGCCAAACCCATACGGGATCCCCTTTTGCCGAAACTTTAGACAAAGCCGTTCCACCGTCCCGTCTGCCAAAAGGGAAAACATAAAGCTTTTTCCGTAGCCGAGGCTCAAATCATTCAGCCCAATAAACACCTCGTCAATGCCGTCAAGCTGTAAAATTTCATCTACTTGCTCCACCGCCTCCGGTGTTTCAAACAGAAGCATGGTTCTTGCCCTGCCATTTACGTAGCTAAGGAATTTTTCTACTTCTTCCACGGTTTTAAAATAGGGCAGCATGACAATCTCAGCACCACAGTCAATAATTTTTTGAAGTTCTTTCTCAGACCCCGTATGGATGGGATTGGAGCGCACCAAGAGCGCCGCACGGTGCAGAACTTGTTTGACTGTGCATATATCCGCGAAAGTATGTTTTGATTGCACAGTATCCATGCCGCCTTGCCGTTCCTGTTTACCAATAGTCTCCAAATCAAGAAAAATACGGTCTACACCGGCATCCTCTACAATGCGAGCAATTTCACAATCGTTGGTTATGTACATCAATTTCAAAGCCACTGATAACGCCTCACTTCGCCGGAGATTCTTCTCTTTCCCGGTTAGTATGTATCATTACGGTTTCCCCTTTATTTTCATTATCTTTGTTCGCAAGAACCTTATAAATTGTAAGAAAAAATATCTTCAAATCCAAAAGCATGGATACATGATCCACATACCAGACATTAAGCTGAATCCGCTGATTCCACTCCACATCCTTGCGCCCATTGACCTGCGCCCAACCGGTAATACCGGGGCGAACCTCAAACATTCTCTTCTGCTCTTCTGTATACTCTTCAATCGACCAGGGATGATATGTCAGGGGCGGTCTTGGTCCAATCAGTGCCATATCCCCCTTCAGAATATTGAATAACTGCGGGAGCTCATCCAAACTCAATGCCCGCAGCACTCTGCCCACGGAGGTAACTCGGCTATCCGTCCGGTCAGAATAAACGCCCTGTTTCTCTGCGCCGACACACATGGAACGAAATTTATACATCCAAAATACTTTACCATCCTTGCCCAAACGCTGCTGTTTGAACAGCACCGGACCTTTTGAATCTAGTTTAATCAATAATGCCAAAATCACCATCAGCCATCCGGCACAAACCAGCGCCAGGACTGACAAGATCAAATCCACAACTCGTTTGCCATAATTTTTATACATCAAAAAAACCTCTCCTTGCGGCTTATGTACCACTTCATTTCCTTAATTAGCCCATAAGAGTACACATTATATCAAATTATACCATACGCCATGAAGCATGTCAATAAAACCATCGTTCTTTTTCCCGGTTTTCTGCCAAAAATCCTTGGTAATTTTTGTGCGTTTTTACAAATCAATAACTGAACCTCACCCCCTTTTGCCGACCAAAAAAGTCCGTCTTTTTTTGCAGTCATTAAAAATTTACTATCTCAATATCCGAGATGTCATCCAGTGATATTTCCTTTTTGACAATGGTAATGGTGCGGTATACCGGGTCGATGTTGGAGACCAAACCCTCGGTTTTGCTATAAGCACCGTCCTCATAATGGGTTACCATCACCATCATGCCCTTTTCGATACCGTTCATCTTCCTTGAAAGCTCTTCAAGGGCGTCCTCGGTAAGCTCCGCCTTAGGAACGGGAATCCGCTCCTGCTCGGCAATCAAATCATAAAATCCTTTCAACGCCGCAAAGGGCTTAAATTGTTTGGCTCGGTCACTCGCCACTGTTATGACCCCCTATGAGTTTATTCCGCTCCCGGGTGGTTGCCTTGTCCCGAAAGTTCATGCCTTTTAAAATGGCGTTCTTGCCATACTTTTTCTTGATGGCAAGGATAGCCTGATTCTTTTTCTGTTCCTTTTCGTCTTTGACCGTCTCGGAGAACAAATCCAGATTCACATAGTCCTGACCCGTAATATGGTTGAAAGAAATGCCAATCCTGCGGATGGGAATGTTCTTCCGGGTGGTTTGGAAAAAGAGTTCCTCAAAGGCGGCACGGAGTTTGCGCTCAGAATTGGTGAAGTCCGTAAGCCGTCGGCTGCCGCCGGTGGATTTGGTTCCTCTGCCGGAATACCCTACCGCCAGGGAGATGGAGTTGGTCACCATTCCCATGTCCACCAGCTCCAGCACAAGAAGCTCTACCATTTCCTTAAGTATCAAGATGGCGTCCTCATAGGCGTAATCCTCCGGCAGAATCTGGCTATTACCGATGGAGTTTTCAGAGGGAGTATAGGCGTGGATTTCGGCTATGGTGCATGGCTCAATGCCATGGGCATGGTCAATGAGATACTCGGCATTGACACCAAATTCCCGATAGAGCAGTTGTTCATTGGCACGGGCAACACCCTCCATGTCATAGATGCGGTATTTCTCCAAGCGTTTGGCAATGCCGGGTCCTACATTCCAGATATCGGTGATGGGTCGGTGATGCCAGATGGTGCGCTTATATGTTTCTTCATCCAGATATCCAATCCGGTCGGCCACGTGTTTGGCAGTGATATCCAACGCCACCTTCGCCAAAAACAGATTGGTGCCGATACCGGCAGTCGCACTGATACCGGTAGCGGCATAGACCGCGTCAATGAGCATCTGCGCCATTTCTCGAGGTGTTTTGTGATACAGATGCAGATAAGGGGTCACGTCAAAAAAGCACTCGTCAATGGAGTAGACGTGAATATCCTCCTTGCTGATATATTTCAGGTAAATTCCATAAATCCGCGCAGAATATTCCATGTACCACTTCATCCGCGGCAGGGCGGTGATGTACTCCACCCCTTCGGGAATCTCATAAAGGCGGCAGCGGTTGCGAATGCCCAATTCCTTCATAGCAGGGGTAATCGCAAGGCAGATAGCGCCTCTTCCTCGGGAGGGGTCTGCCACCACCAGGTTGGTGGTCATGGGATCAAGCCCACGCTCCACTGCCTCTACCGAGGCATAAAAACTTTTTAGGTCAATACAAAGATAGGTCTTATCCTCCATGGGTTTTCCCCCCTTTTCCGGAAATTTTCTCGTAGGATGGATTTTTTTGTTGTGTAATTGGAAAATTTGTGGTATAATAACGTGTCATAAATAAAATCTATACGTTAGGAGTATGTATTATGAACTATGCAGAAGTTGCTGTTTTTGTAGTTTACCTCTTGTTCATGCTATCCATCGGCGTGTACTTTTTCGTAAAAGACAAAAACGGCGGTGAGAAGAGCTACTTCCTTGGTGGAAGAAAAATGGGGGCATGGGTTTCTGCCCTGTCCGCCGGTGCCTCTGACATGAGCGCCTGGGTGCTGATGGGTCTGCCTACCTCCATTTACGCCCTGGGGCTGGGTCAGTTATGGGTTCCTGTGGGTCTAGCTATCGGTTACACCCTCAGCTGGATTTTCGAGGCACCCCGGCTTCGGAAGTTCTCCATTGTGGCAAAGGATTCCATCACCATTCCTCAGTACTTAACCAACCGGTTTCTTTCCAAGTCCCGGGCATTGCAGGTGATTTGTGCAGCGGTATTCCTGATTGCCTATACCATTTACTGCGCATCCAGTATTAAGGCATGCGGAACCCTGTTTAACACAGTTATCGGCATTGACAGTTCCGTTGCCATGTACATTGCCGCTGTCATTATCATCGGTTATACCTTCCTGGGTGGTTTTTCCGCCGTATGCTGGACGGACTTCTTCCAGGGCATGCTGATCTTAGGCGCCATGCTGATTGCTCCAATTTTTGCCACTACTATGCTCAACGATACAACGGTGGAAGCCGTTACCGAACCCGGTTACTGGAACGCATTCTCCGATTGGAAAACCATCGTTTCCGGTCTGGCATGGGGTCTTGGCTACTTCGGTATGCCCCATATCATCATCCGCTTTATGTCGCTGGAATCTCAAAAATCCTTGAAGAAATCCGCAAAAATCGGTATTGCATGGACCCTTCTGGTGGTTATCTTTGCCGCAGTGATCGGTATTGTCGGCAGAATGTTCTTGGGCTACGATGAAGCCATCATTGGTAAAGAGCTTGTGTTTATCAACATGGTAAGAAAGATTTTCCCCAGCCTGATTTCCGGTGTTCTGCTCTCTGCGGTTCTGGCAGCATCCATGAGCACGGCAGACAGTCAGCTGCTCTCTGCAGCCTCCGCTTTTGCCAGTGATGTTTACAAGCCCATTCTCCGCAAGGATAAGGCAAGCGACAAGGAAATGCTCTGGGCCGGCAGACTGGTGGTAGCCGCCATTGCCATTATTGCAGTTATCATCGCCTCCAACCCCAACGCAGGCTCTATCATGAATCTGGTTTCCAACGCATGGGGCGTATTCGGCGCAGCCTTTGGTCCCTCCATCCTGCTCAGCCTGTTCTGGAAGCGCTTTAACTTCCAGGGTGCAGTTGCAGGTATTCTGGTGGGCGGTATCGTAGATATCGGCTGGCTGGTACTCTTCTCAGCAACCGGCATTTACGAGCTGGCACCCGGCTTTATCGCAGGGCTGATTGCCGCCGTGGTTGTTTCCTTGGTCACCAAGGCACCGGGCAAGGACGTGGAAGAACTGTTCGACAAAGCCATAGCCTACGAGGACTAATATAAGTCAAAAAGGATAAAAAAGTTCACACAGATGATTCTGTGTGGACTTTTTTTATTACTGCTCTTCCTCCACCCGCTGGTTTTCCAGACGTTCTTCTACCGTTACCCGTTTGGCAGGCGCATGACTGCTCCGCCAAGCAGCACGCCGTGCATCCGCAGTCTCTTCCTCCGGTAGCTGATCACTGAGGGAAATCAAGGCATCACGGTATTTTTTATTCTTCTGCCGCAGGCAGAAAGAAACCACTGTCATGGCAATGCCAAACAGGATTCCCAGTGCGCCAAACGCCTTCCACCAACCGTCGTTTCTTGTTTCATATTCCCGATACCATCTCATGGTTATCCTTCCTTTCTGAAATAACGATGCTTAGTTACAGTATATCCATCTTTATTTAGATTATCAATCTGCCAATCGAATGCTGATTTCACCGGTGGAGAGAATGCGGCGATTGCCACTACTGTCACGCAAAATCAGTTCTCCTTTGTCACCAATGTCCTCTGCAATATAACAACTGCCCGGCTCCTGCAAAATGGTCACTTCCTCGCCCAAAATCATAGAGCGCGCACGGTATTCCGTCAAAAAATTTTGTTTTGCAATCATAGTCTCCAGGCGTGCCAGTTCATTGACCAGCTCTGCTGCTAAGCGGCAGCGGATGCCCGCAAATCCAAGGCTGCCGGCACGCTCTGCCAGTTCCCCGTCAAAGACGGTGGTACAGTTGATGCCAATACCTACAACAATGGCGTCATTGACCGCCTCGGCAAGGATGCCGCAGACCTTTTTGCCATTCAGGTACAAGTCATTCACCCATTTAATGGCAAGAGACTGCCCGGTCACTGCCTCCACTGCCCGACATGCCACAACGGATGCCGCCGTGGTCACAAGCACTGCCTGCTCCATAGGAATATGAAGACGCAGCAGTATACTCAGGTACACCCCCGATCCTGCCGGGGAATGAAAGTCCCGTCCAAGGCGCCCACGTCCGGCGGTCTGCCTGTCGGCAAGAATCACTGTACCGCTTTCTGCGCCCTGTATAGCGCGGCGCTTCGTCTCGGTATTGGTAGAATCAATGGTGTCATAGAGAAACAGCCGCTCCGCTATCGTTTGATCTGTAAGATAGGGCAGTATTCCCTCAAGGGTCAGGTTGTCGTTTTGGTTCATGGTGTCCCTCGCTTATTTTTCAACCAGTTTTACGTTTTCCGCACCCAAAAGTGCGATGAGTTGTTCTTCTCTGCCATCGCCAAGGCTCACCCACAGGGCACGCCCTGCCATGAGGGTTTGCTTTTTATCCTCATAACGCAGAATCACGGGGATATCGCCCTCGCCGCCCCGAAGAATGGCTTTGACCATCTCCTCGACCCTTCTGTCGCTCTGTATGAGCCGTACATAGAGCTTAGTCTGGGATTCCTTCTTTGCTTCGGCTTTTGGGGCAGGTGGAGCATCGGTAAGCAAGTGAATGCTCTCCAGCCGAAGCTTGGGCGGTGCGTCCTCTGCCAAATCCAGGTTCCCCTCAATAGCCACAATGGCATCCTCCCGAAGAAGGGTATCAAACTTCCGCACCAGACTGGGGAATACCAATACCTCAATGGTACCCGTTAAATCCTCCAGCTCCAGATACCGCATAATCTCACCTTTTTTGGTGAGCTGGTTGCGGATATGGTTGATGATACCTGTCAAGGTCACCTTGGAGCCAATATTGAACCGATGTTCCTCATTTTCGACAATCTCGTAAATCTGTGCCGTGGCACAACGCTCCGCCTGCCGCCGATATCGATTCAGGGGATGCCCGGAGACGTACATGCCGATGGATTCCTTTTCCATAGCGAGAATGTCACGCTCGTCAAATTCCTCACAGTCGGGAAAGTTATCCTCTGCCAGCCCCGGCTCATCCAACAGGGTACTGAACATATCCAACTGCCCGGGCATGACATTCTTTTGCTGGCTGACTGCGTCATCCAGTACCTTTTCATACACGTTCATCAGTACGGCGCGTTTGAGGCCAAAGCTATCAAAGGCACCGCAGCGAATCAGATTTTCTATCACACGTTTATTAACCTTGCGCCCTGCCATCCGCTGGCAGAAGTCGCGGAAGCCCTTGAACTCGCCGCCGTTCTCACGCTCCGCCACAATCTCGTCCACTACGGCGCCGCCCACGTTCTTCACCGCCGCCATACCGAAGCGGATTCTGTCTCCGTCCACCGAGAACTGTCGGCCGCTCTTGTTGATATCCGGTGGCAGCACAGTGATGCCGAGACTTTTTACCACGGCAATATACTTGGTCACCTTGTCGGAATGCTCCACAAAGGAGGTGAGCAGTGCAGCAAAAAAGGCAACAGGATAATGGCACTTAAGCCACGCCGTCTGGTAGGCAACCACCGCGTAAGCCGCCGCATGGGACTTATTAAAGGCATAGGATGCAAAGTCCATCATCTCATCAAAGATGGCAGAGGCGGTTTGCTCGTCTACGCCGCGCTTCACGGCGCCGTCCACCACCTGACCGTCCTCTTCGGTACCGTAGATAAAGTTCTTCCGCTCCTTTTCCATGACATCGGCTTTCTTCTTGGACATCGCGCGGCGTACCAGATCCGCACGTCCCAGAGAATAGCCGCCCAATTCACGGACAATCTGCATAACCTGCTCCTGATAGACAATACAGCCGTAGGTCATGTTGAGGATATGCTCCAGCATGGGGTGCTTGTACCGGATTTTGTCGGGGTTGTTCTTGTTGGCAATGTACATAGGGATGGAGTCCATGGGACCCGGTCGGTAAAGGGAAATCCCGGCAATGATATCCTCTAAGGAATCCGGCTTAAGCTCCTTCATAAACTGGCGCATACCACCGCTTTCCAGCTGGAATACTCCATCCGTATCTCCGGCAGAAATCATTGCATAGGTGGCTTCATCGTCAAAGGCCAGGTGCCCCATATCCAGTTCCACGCCGTTCTGCCGCTTTACGTGTGCCACCGCATCCCGTATCACAGTCAAGGTCCGCAGCCCCAGAAAGTCCATCTTCAAAAGTCCCAGCCGTTCAATGGTGGTCATGGTAAACTGGGTGGTGATGACATCATCATTCATCTGCAGCGGGACATAGTTCTGCACCGGTTCTCGGGTAATCACCACGCCGGCGGCATGGGTAGAGGTATGCCGTGGCAGACCCTCCAACTCCTTAGCGGTGTCAATGAGCTGCTTAATTTGGGGATTGCCGTCATAGAGCTCCTTGAGCTTATAATTCACCGTCAGTGCCTTTTCGATGGTCATTTTCAGTTCCATAGGGATCTGCTTTGCCACCTCGTCCACTACGCCGTAGGGGACGTTCAGAGCACGTCCCACATCCCGCACCGCAAGCCGAGCCGCCATGGTACCAAAGGTGACAATCTGGCAGACCTGTTCCTTGCCATATTTGCGGTTGACGTAGTCAATGACCTCGCCTCTGCGCTCGTAGCAGAAGTCAATATCAATATCGGGCATGCTGACCCGCTCCGGATTTAAAAACCGTTCAAAAATCAAGCTATATCGAATGGGGTCGATATTCGTAATATGCAGGCAGTAGGAAACCACACTTCCCGCGGCACTGCCCCGTCCGGGGCCTACCATAATGCCGTTCTCTCTGGCATAACGGATAAAGTCCCATACAATCAAAAAGTAGTCCACATAGCCCATTTGGGCAATGGTGGAAAGCTCATAATCCAGGCGCTGACGGACGGTGCCGTTGTCGTTGGGATAACGCTCCCGGAAGCCTTCGTCAGTAAGCTGCTTTAGATAGTCATAGGAGCTCAACCCCTCCGGCACATCAAACTTGGGCAGGTGCAGCTTACCGAATTCAATCTCCACATTACAGCGGTCGGCAATCTTCTGGGTGTTTTCCAGTGCCTGAGGCACATAGGAAAACAGTTCTTCCATTTCCGCTTCGGATTTCAGGTAGAGCTGGTCGGTGGACATCTTTAAGCGATCCTCATCGTCCACCGTCTTTCCCATCTGGATGCACATAAGCACGTCCTGGTTCTCCGCATTCTCCCGGCGCACATAGTGGATATCGTTGGTGGCAACCAACTGCAAATCCAGTTCCTTTGCCAGAGCAATCAACCCCCGGTTCAGCTTCTGCTGCTCCACTATGCCGTGATCCTGAATCTCCACAAAGTATCGGTCTCTGCCGAAAATATCAATAAACTCCAGGGCACGACGTTTGGCTTCCTCGTAGTTGTCCGAAAGAATATTTTTGGACAAAACCCCTGCCATACAGGCGCTCAGGGCAATCAGTCCGTCACTGTACTGTCGCAGTACCTCCATGTCGATTCTGGGGCGGTAATAGTATCCGTCCACAAAGCCAATAGACACCAGCTTCATAAGGTTATGGTAGCCAATGTCGTTCTCGGGCAATAGAATCAGATGATAGCTGGAGGAATCGTATTCGTGTACTTTATCAAACCGCGACCGCGCCGCCACATAGACCTCGCAGCCCAAAATCGGCTTGATGCCCCGTTCCCTGGCAGCCTCGTAAAATTCAATAACGCCGTACATATTGCCGTGGTCGGTAATTGCCATGGCAGTCTGCCCCAATTCCTTGGCACGGTCAAGAAGCTTGGGGATGGTTCCGGCACCGTCCAGCAGACTGTATGCCGTGTGGGTGTGCAAATGTACAAAAGCCATGGGGAATCCTCCTTTCATCGGTAATTCAAAATAGAAAGTGTCGGTACCAAATCGGCACTGCCGATTTTGAACAATCATTTTCCATTTTCCACTTTCAACTTAAACCATTCCCATCAACTTCTTCAGCCGGTGGTTCACGCCGGATTTGCTCAGGGGTGGATTCATCATCTGCCCCAGGGCACTGAGGCTCAAATCCTTATGCTCCAGCCGCAATAAGGCAATCTCACGCAAATCCTCCGGCAGGTTATCCAGTCCGATGGTCTTTTGGATGGTCTCGATTGCCTGAATTTGTGTCACGGCAGCGTTGATGGTTTTTTCCAGGTTCGCCGTTTCACTGTTGGCAGTACGGGTAATATCGTTACGGATTTCCTTTTCAATTTTCACATTCAGCAGTTCCATCTGCGCCTGAAAGGCACCCATGTACGCCAGAAAATCCGAAATCGCCTCGCTATTCTTCAGGTAGAGCACATACTTGGACTTGCGCATCACCGTCTTAAAGGGAAAGCCTACATGCTGAAGCAGCTGCTCCAAATCCCGGCTCAAGCCCAAATACGGAGTCACCAGTTCCAGGTTATAGTTCTTCCGGGGGTCGATGACCGTGCCGCAGCTTAAAAACGCACCCTTCACCAGGGCTCGGCGACAGCATTCCTTTTGTACCAGACTTTCATCAATCCGATAGCGAATCACCCCAGTTGCCGGATCCACCAGCTTAAAGTCATGCAGTATCTGCAAAATCCGCACTCCATCGGTGGCTTCCGCAAAATAACGTGCGTTCCCCTCGGGGTTCTGATGCACCGCAGGGTCCATGCCCTGCTTGCGGCTGAGCTCCGCCCAACTGCTTAGTACGTCCTGATTCTCGGTAACAAATTTCACACTTCGCTGGGTGATAAGTGCGCCAAACAGAAGCATCCCGGCATATTCCGCCCTGCTACAGCAGGGTTTGTCAACTTCAGCTTTGTATAGTTCCTCTTTGGTTAGCTGAGAAAAGGATTTCATCCGGGACACCTCACTTTCTTTTCATATTTGGTTACGTTTGGGGCGATAAAGGAGTACGCCCTCCTCGCTGACCTCCTGGGTTCGGGTCACAAAATTCAAAACATCCAAAATGGCATCCGCCAGCACCTCGGTATCGTGGCGGATATACCGATTATCCACAATGCCCACCAAATCCCGGGGGAAGATGCGAATACCGACATCCCGGAACCGTTGTTCATCCAGGGCAACCACCTCGGAATCCTGTTCAATATACCGGGAGAGCAAAGGCGTATCCACCTTCTGGCTGTTGACAATACAATAATCAATAAAGTCCGGCATCGTATGCGCCAGAATGGCCTCCACGTGGTCAAAAGCGGTATAACCGTCCGTCTCACCGGGCTGGGTCATGATGTTGTTGATATAGACCACCGGCGCCTTGGACGCCCTGACACTTTCGACAAAGCCGGGGACTGCCAGATTCGGCAGAATACTGGTATACAGACTGCCGGGTCCCAGGACAATCAAATCCGCCTGCTGCAGTTCCTCTACCACTTCAGGAACCACACGGATTTCCTCATCCTTATGCTTGGCGCAAAGGCTGATATGCTTGATTCTGCAGCCGCATTGGTTCACCGCATTGCCGATTTCCGACTCACCTACAATCCGCTGACCATTCTCCATTCTTGCCACCAGTTCTACATCAGTGGCAGTCACCGGTAGCACCTTGCCCCGCACTCGAAGCACACTGCTGACGTTCTTCACCGCCGTCACAAAGTCGCCGCCAAAGATTTCGTTCATGGCCGCCAGAAACAGATTGCCGAAGTTCTGTCCGCTCAGGCTGCCACTCTGAAAGCGGTAGCGCAGCAGCTTTTCCATGACAGGCTCGGTTTTAGCAAGGGAGAGAATACAGTTACGGATATCCCCCGGAGGGAGCATATGCATCTCACGCCGCAGGACACCGCTGCCGCCGCCGTCGTCTGCTACGCTGACTACGGCGGTAATGTTCTCCGTATGTTCTTTCAGACCGCGCAGCATGGTGGAAAGCCCTGTTCCGCCACCCACCACCACGAGTTTCGGCTGCCTGATATCGGAGTGCACTTTATGTTCTTTCATAGCTATACACCTTTTTGAATATCTCTATGGGAAATAACCACATTGTGGTTTGCATTCTGCAAACTCTTATATAAGCCCTCGGCAATGGTGACACTGCGGTGATGCCCACCGGTGCAGCCGATGCCAATGACCAGCTGAGGCTTACCCTCTTTGATGTAATGGGGAATCAGATACTCCACCATATCCTCTAGCTTTGTCAAAAATTCCTGGCTCTGGGAGTACTGCATCACATAGTCTCGCACACAGGTTTCCAAACCCGTGTGGTTCCGAAGCTCCGGAACATAAAAGGGATTGGGCAAAAACCGCACGTCAAAAATCATGTCTGCATCCAAGGGGATGCCGTTCTTGAAGCCGAAGGACACCACATGAATCATCATGCCCTCAAATCCTGTATCACCGCCGTACACCGAGACAATTTGCGCCTTGAGCTGTGCCGAGGTGGTGTTGGAGGTGTCGATGATTTGGGTTGCCTTCTGCCGGAGTTCCTCCAGCATCAAGCGCTCCCGACGGATACCCTCCGGCAAGCGGCCGTGCTCTGCCAGAGGATGGAGCCGACGGGTTTCCTTATAGCGTTTAATGAGGGTTTCGTCCGATGCCTCTAAAAAGAGAATCTCGTAGTCATAGCCCAACTCCGACAACTCCTCTAAACTGCCGGAAAGCTCGCCGAACAAATCACCTCCCCGGATATCACAGACCAGTGCCGCTTTTTCCGTAGGCGCCGATGCCCGATGGTAAATTTCCGCAAATTTAGGGATCAGCTCCGGGGGCATATTGTCCACACAATAATATCCCAAGTCCTCCATGATCTTGACTACCTGAGATTTTCCTGCACCGCTCATGCCGGTGATGATGACAAACTTCATAATGACTTACCTCTCTTAAAACTCTCCAATGAATTTCACTTCCGGCTCTAATTCTACGCCGAACTGTTCTTTCACTTTTATCTGTACCTGTTCGATAAGTGCGCGCACATCTGCTGCCGTTGCACCGCCCTCATTGACCACAAAGCCTGCGTGCTTGGTCGAAACGGCTGCGCCGCCTACCTGAAAGCCCATAAGCCCTGCGTCCTGTATCAATTTTCCGGCAAAGTACCCCTCCGGGCGCTTAAAGGTGCTGCCTGCACTGGGCAGGTTCAGGGGCTGCTTGGAGACTCGACGCTCTGCCAAATCGTCCATGGTGGCGCGGATTTCTGTGGGGTCTCCCTCTTGAAGCTCTATCTTGCAGCTCAAAATCACACAACCCGACATCTTGCTAAAGATGCTGGTGCGATAGCCAAAGGCACATTCCTCACCCTTGACGGTATTGCGCACGCCCTTTTCGTCTAAATAGGTTACCTCGCGGATAATCTGTTTCATTTCGCCGCCGTAAGCACCGGCGTTCATATAGATAGCACCGCCCAAGGTTCCGGGAATCCCGGCAGCAAATTCCAGCCCGGTAAGATTATTCCCCAAGGCGAAATTGGCAAGCCTGGACAGCTTGATGCCGCTCTGGGCGGTAATCACCGAGCCTTCCACATCATGAGCGGCAAACTCGTTACCCAGCTTCACCACCACGCCGCGGATGCCTTTGTCACCCACCAAAATATTCGAGCCGTTTCCCAGTATCATATAGGGGATTTTCATTTGATGCAGAAGCTTGATGACCGCCTCCGCCTGGTTTACCTCCGCAGGTTCTACCAGCAAATCCGCCTTGCCGCCGATACGGAAGGTAGTATGCCGGCTCATGGATTCGTCTGCACGCACCTTAGACGCACTGACAATCTCTGAAATCAATCGCATGGTCATATCTGTCAGCATCACAATTACCTCCCACTCTTCCATTCTTTCAAATAATTCTGGAACCGCTCCGCATTCAGGTTCATAATCTGGGATTCCGGAAAATCCACCTCTCTCAGGAGTTCCAGTGCCTTGTCGAAAACTCCCACCTGAAAGGGGGTGTGGGCATCGGAGCTCACCACGATGTTGGCGCCGATTTTCTTACAGCACTCTGCAATTGCCCGGCAGTTTTCGATACTGCCCTTGCGTACATAAAAGGAGTGATTGTTAATCTCGATACACTTATTTGCTTTCTTGACCGCCTCAATGACCATTTCATGGTCGTAGGGGTATCTGGGGTGACCGGTGTGTCCCAAAATGGTCACATAGGGATTTTTGATGACATTCAGCCAGGTTTGGGTATGCTCCTCCACTGTTCTTGCCGGATAGCAGGGGCGGTGAATGGAGGCAATCATCATATCCATATCTTTCTGTAATTCGTTGGGAATGTCTAAGTTTCCTTCTACGTCCAACACATTTGCCTCCGCTCCTTTTAAGAGCCGTACGCCCGCAATTTCATCCGGAAGCTCATGCATGGTTTCAAAATGCCAAATATGGGGGGCGTCCGGCATAGCAGGTGCGTGATTGGTCATGCACACCAACTGGATGCCCCGCGTTTTCGCCTGAGTCAGGTTTTCCGTCACTGTGCCGAAGGCATGGGCACTGCAGTTGGTATGGGTATGAGTATCTACGAGAATCTTCATGTCACAAATCCTTTCTGTTGTCAATAATTAGTTATTACCAAATCCGCCCATATGCTCGGCAATTCTGCGGTTGAGTTCTTCTGCCGCATTGTAGCCCAACTGCTTTTGGCGGTTGTTCATAGCGGCGACCTCAAAGATAACCGCCAGATTTCTGCCCGGCCGTACCGGAATGGTCAGGGAGGGAATATCCAGTCCCAGAATGTTGGTGTATTCATCCACCAATCCCAGACGGTCGTACTGCTTGCCGTGCTCCCAGGTCTCCAAATGAATAATCAGGTCAATCTTCTCGGAGTCCTTGACCGCACCCATACCGAAGATGTTCTTAACATCCACGATACCAATACCACGGATTTCGATAAAGTGTCGGATGATATCCGGCGAGAAGCCCACCAGAGACTTGGAGGAAACCCTTTTGATTTCCACCGCATCATCCGCCACAAGACGGTGACCGCGCTTGATAAGCTCTACGGCGGCCTCGCTCTTACCTACGCCGCTGTCGCCCATAATCAGCACGCCCTGACCGTAGACCTCCACCAGAACCCCGTGCCGGGTGATTCTGGGTGCCAGTTCCACATTCAGATAGGCATTTAAGGTACTGGTAAAGTAAGAGGTCGAATGGGAAGTCCGCAGTACCGGAGTGTCATACTTTTCTGCCAGCTTCATCATCTCGGGAGAAGCGTTGCCGTTTCGGGTCAGTACCACTGCGGTGACGTGCTTTTCAAACAACTGCTCCAGGCAGTGATACCGCTCCTCCGAGGTCAGGGTTGCCAGGTAGGTGTTTTCTACCATCCCGAACACCTGAATCCGTCTCGGGTCAAAATAATCAAAAAATCCGGTAATCTGCAAGCCCGGTCGGTTCAGATCCGCCGTTTCTACCAGAATTTTCCGCTCCGGATAATAGAGCTTTTCCAGTTTCATTTCGTTGACGACCTTAGATAACTCCACGCTGAATTTGTCCATCTTTGCCACCTCTTATTTCTCATCATCCTCCGCACAAAAGGGCAGATTCTTCCAATGTAATTATAATTATCTCTATTATATACTAAGTGAATTTAAATTTCAACCGCTTGCGGAGAAAAGTTTTGCCTTTTATACACCTCCCTGCACCACGCTCTATAAAAAAAGGAGCCACATCCGGCTCCCTCACTACTAGTTCTATTTCTTCTCTTGTCGGTAGATTATGATTCCAAGGATAATCGTTAAGGGAATGAACACCGCAAGGAGATGTAAACGGGGAAGAATTTCTTCTTCATATATTTTTTCCTGCAGTTCTGTCGTTGGGTTCGGCGTCAGCGAGGCGTTCTACACCAGAGAAATTACCTCGTCCGCTTCGGGTGCATCAGAGGGTTCCGGCGAGGTATAGGGGCAAACGCCGTTTGGGTGCAGATGTGCCGGATAGCCGCCGCAGTGAAAGTGATAAGGTCCCAGTTCACTGACGTTCTCAATGTCCCGATGACCGCCTTTGCCGTCGGTTTTGCCCCCATGAGCAAAGACGGCAAGCGATAGCACCAAAAGGGTCAGCGCTACCATAAGAGCAATTCTCACTTGTTTCATTACGCCATCTCCTAATAAAAAAGTGTATGACCGAAGTCATACACCGAAAAACGCACGAACTCCGACCTTTTAAGAATTGCTACATAATTA
>JAXJVM010000092.1:0-5982 GCA_036308515.1 Clostridia bacterium
AGTGATCGTAACGGACTGCCCTACGGCAATCTTTTTGACATCCAGTTCATCTACATCCAGATCAAAGTAAAGACTGCTCATGTCATAAATAACGGCAAGCCCGGTAGTGGAAGAGGTGCTTGAAGAGGAACCGCCGTTGTTGCCCTCATATTTTTCGCCGGCTTTTTTGTTCTTGGTGACCACCGTGCCGGAGATAGGGGCGGTGACAGTGTAATCTTCCAACTGATCCTGAAGTTTTTCCATGGAAAGCTGCGCATCCTGCAGGCTCTTTTCCGCATTATAAATCTGGTCGTCAATGGTAGAGGAATCCAGAACGGCAACCGTTGCTCCGCTGGAAATGCTATCACCCTTGGAGATGTAGAGCTGGTCAATGGTTCCGGATGTCTCTGCTTTGATGTCATACTCGTCCACAGGCTCAAAGGTACCCACATCGTTGCAGGCAATACCGCCAATCATTGCTGTGACGGAATCCGAAGAGGTCAATGCGCCTGGGTTTCTGACTTCAATGGTGACATAGGAAACCAGCATATGACCGGCAGCGGTCTGGCTGCCGGAGCTGACCTCGGTGACTGTACCGTAAAGTACAGTGCCGTTACCCACCAGGGTAAGAGTTGCAGAAGCGCCCTTGTGAATAGAGGAGGCATCCGCTGCATTAAAAGGAATCTGTGCCTTCATAACCGAGTCATTATAAATGGTAGCAATTTTGGTTCCATTGGTGACAGAATCTCCCTTCTTCACCAAAACCTCTTGTATCGTTCCGCTGATGGGAGCGGTAACACGGAGGTCGGCAGCATCCGCGATGGCGTCATTGTAGTTCTTCTGCGCTTTCTCAAGGTTCAGATTCGAGCTGGTGATACTGTTCTCCATAGAATCCGAATCAAAGCGGTATAGCAACTGATCCTTTTCTACATAGTCACCTTCTTCAAAGGGCGCTTCAAGAATTTCGCCGGTAACCAGAGATGTGACGGTGTATTCTGCATTGGGAAGAATGACAGAACTTCCGGTCACTACATCGGAGATACTGCGCCGGCTGACCGTTGCCTCAGTGTTTACGGCTTGCGGCTGTTGTTTTTTCTTGCCCGATATCACAGAAAAAATAATTGCTGCAATCAGAACCAGGGCAAGGATAACAGTCCAGACCTTGTGATTGACCACAAAGCCTTTCACTTTTTGAAAAAGCAACACAACTCCCTGCCATGTTTTTTTCAAAAGATGCTTAATTTTTTGCATTTTGGATGTCACCTCATACCTTATTCATAGTTTTTACTCTATATAAAACATACCGTATAAAGATTAAAATAAGATTAAAGCAACCTGAAATAAGCATAAATCTTTATACGGTATAACTATTTTTTGGGAAAGTCTTTATAAATTTTAGCGCGGATTTCCCAAGAAGTCAACCGACGTTTATAAAGAAATTTTTATGAAACTGTAAATTTTTTATGAATTTAAAATAAAAGCGAAAAAGTTATTGCTTTTTTTCCAGTGTTTGGATATAATAAAGGTTAAAGTCTAAGTTTTTACAGGAGGTGAAAATGAATGGAACAGTTTGGACCGATTATTATGATGTTGTTGTTTATCGCGATTTTCTATTTCATGCTGATTCGTCCCCAAAAGAAGAAGGAAAAGAAGCTGCGTGAGATGATTGCTGCATTGAAGGTAGGCGATGAGGTTGCGTCTATTGGCGGTATTCACGGTAAGATTACCCGTATCAAGGACGATATTTTCGTTCTGGAAACCGGTGTCGGCACCACCAAGTCCTTTATTGCCATTGAGCGCAATGCCATCAGTCGTCTGGTGCAGGAAGGCAAGAATAAGGATGTGGACGTAGAACCGCTCCCCGATGAGCCGGCTGAAACCACGGAGGCGTAAACTTGTCATATTCCCGTTCCTGATTGCATATTCTTTAGCAGAGATATGTGATAGGAGGGGAAGGCTTTGACAAAAGATTTGCCCGGCGGAAACAGTTTCTTTGATGTGGTGTATACCCTTAAGAATGTTTGCGTCAGTTTTCTGGTAACAGCAATTCTGCTATTCTTAAGCGCGGTTGTTGTGACCTATCTTTCAGTTCCCGAATCCGTGATTGACGGGATTGTTCTTGCCGTCACGGCATTTTGCGTTCTATGGGGCGGTTTTCGTGCCTCTAGGCATCTGGGAAGGCAAGGATTGCTTTCCGGCGCAGTTTCGGGGCTGATTTATGTTGTGCTGCTGTATTTTATCGGTTCGCTGATTTTTGGTGAATTGACCTTCGCACCGGCGACCGGCTTGTCTATGGCAATCGGTGTTGGCTGCGGAGCCATCGGCGGCATTGTCGGTGTGAACACAAAAAAGAAACGCAGATAGCATCAAAAGGGAAAACGACATAAAAGCTGGACGCCATTCGGCGTCCGCTTTTTGCGTGTGGACATTACATTAAAATTTTTTAACATTTTGTCAGAAACCCTTGACTTGTGAAAATGGAAAGGGTATAATAATGCGGTTATGATGCGGCGGCGCATCTGTTTGGCTTGTAAAAGAATTAGTCCGTTTGGAACAGTAGCAGGCGGATATTAAGTATATTATATTGTAGAGATTCTACAACAAAGGAGGAAACAAAGTGTCCAGAAGTTTAGTGAAATTCGCGGCAATTCTTTTGGTAATCGCTGCACTTTTCTATGTAGGCCTTTGCGGTCTCGACATTTCGGACAAGGTTCGTGTTCCCGGCATTTTGGATGAAGATGGTATTACCCAGGGACTCGACCTCAAGGGCGGTTCAGTTATCGTGTTTAAGGCACAGACCGAAAATCCGTCAGAAGAAGACATGAATACGGTGGTCAGCATGCTCCGTACCCGTTTGGATAGCCTTGGCTATACCGAAGCAAACCTGACCAAGCACGGTTCCGACAAGGTTCGTGTAGAAATTCCCGCTGTACAGGATGCCTCTCAGGCAGTTGATACACTGGGTTCTACTGCGGAACTGATTTTTGCAGAAACTGTTTCTCAGGACCCCAACGATCCCACCAAGGTCATTGTTGACAAAGAGGTTATGAGCGGTAGCGACGTGAAGGATGCCCGTGCAGAATATGGTCAGACCTCGTCTAATACCATGAGTGCTGCTCAGCATTATGTTACGCTGGAACTGACCACAGAAGGTCAGCAGAAGTTCTCTGAGGCAACCGGCAGACTGGTTGGCCAGCCTATCTATATTGTTATGGATGGTACGATTATTTCTGCACCGACTGTACAGACCAAGATTGACTCTGATTCTGCTATGATTAACGGTATGGAAAATGCAGACGAAGCGAAAAAGCTGGCTGCGAACATTAAATCCGGTAAGCTGCCCTTCTCTTTAGAGCAGGTTGAGGTTCGTACTGTGAGTGCAACCCTCGGTGAGGAAGCACTGGGCAATGCCCTTAAGGCTGGTATCATCGGTTTGATTCTGGTACTGTTGTTCATGCTTATTATGTACCGCATTCAGGGTCTGATGGCTGACTTTGCACTGCTTGGCTATCTGGCAATTATCTTTATCATTCTGGCAAACTTCCACATTAACTTGACCCTGCCTGGTATCGCAGGTATTATTTTGTCGGTAGGTATGGCGGTGGATGCCAATGTGGTTATCTTTGAGCGTGTCAAGGAAGAACTGAAGTTGGGTAAGACCGTGCGCAGTGCAGTAGATGCAGGTTTTAATCGCGCATTGTCTGCCGTTATTGACTCCAATATCACCACCATCATTTCTGCAGTTATTCTGTGGTGGCTTGGTACCGGTACCATCAAGGGCTTCGGTCAGACGTTGTTTATTGGTATCGTGGTTTCCATGTTCTCCGCAATCTTTGTTACCAAGTTCTTGCTGAAGCAGACTATCGGTATGAACATTAAAAATACCTGGCTCTTTGGCGTAAACAAGAAGAAAGAAGTTCAAGAGACTTTGAAAGGGGGCAAAGCATAATGTTTATTAAGAAAAAGGGAATCTTTTTAACAATCGCACTTGTGCTGGTATTGGCCTCTGTTGTCTCCTTGATTTTCTTGGGATTTAACCTGGATACAGACTTTGCCGGCGGTATGGCAGTAACCTACCAGATTGATGCTGACTTCAACACTGCAGATGTAGAAAGCATTGTCAATGAAGCGCTGGGTTCTGACCAGAGCCCCTCTTCGGTACAGAAGTCTGATGACGAGGTTTTTATTAAGTTCGGATTTGATAACAATCTGGACAGTGATGAAGCCCGTGACGAGTTTGCAAGAGGTAAGATTGATGCCATTACTAAGGCTTTGACCGAAAAGTATGGCACCGCCACTGAAGAAGGCGTGACCGGTGTTGCGGTAAAGAGTCAGGATATCGTATCTCCTGATACCGGCCGTGAACTGGCGCAGTCTGCAATCTGGATGTCTCTGCTGGCTTGTCTTGCGATTCTTCTGTACGTTACCTTCCGGTTTGAGTTTGTATCCGGTGCGGTGGCAGTACTGGCTCTGGTGCACGACGTTGTGATTTTGTTGGGTATTTATTCTGTGCTTCAGATTTCTGTAGATACCAACTTCATTGCAGCTGTGCTGACGGTTCTGGGTTATTCCATCAACAACACCATCGTTATTATGGACAGAATCAGAGAAAATACCAGACATGCAAGAAAAGAAACCTATGGCGAGATTGCGAACAAGAGTATTGTTCAGACTTTGACTCGTTCCATCAATACCACTGTTACAACGCTGTTGACCATCGGTATGGTATATCTGCTGGGTGTTCCGTCTATTCAGGAATTCTCCTTGCCGATTATCATTGGTATCGTGGTTGGTTTCTACTCCTCGGTATTTGTTTCCGGTCCTCTGTGGGCTATGTGGAGAGATTCCGCTGTCAAGAACAAGAAGGCTGCAAAATAAGCAGTATATTAGTAAGCCGGTACGGGTTTCCCGTACCGGCTTTTCCGTGTTATATTTCCGTGCCCGGTTGCATACACATAACTAAAAACAGTACAAGGGGGCATCGGTATGGAAGAGAACAGAAAACATACCCTATCCATGGAGAATCGGGAACGGCTGGTGATTTGCGAGGTAGAGGATGTAGAAAGCTTTGACGAAGAAAAGGTTTGTGTCATTACCTCTATGGGAATGTTGACAGTCATAGGCAGTGATTTTCGGATCCATAAGCTCAATGTGGATGACGGTCAACTGGTAATCGAGGGGATGGTGGATGAACTAAAGTACAGTGATACCCACACCAGAGACAGTCGTGGCGGATTCTTCTCCCGGTTGTTCCAATAACCTGAGCAGAAAATGAGGAGTTTAGAGGATGGAAGCTACCTTTGGAGTAAAGCTTGGTTATTTTCTTTGGTCTCTTGCACTGGGTGGGGGACTTGCCTTTGTTTATGATGTTTTGCGCTCTGGCAGAAGAATCGCCAAAAACTCGGTCATTCGGGTGAATTTAGAGGATATGGTGTTTTTTCTTCTGGCGGGTGTATTGCTTTTTTTCTTGGCATATGACAAAAACGGCGGGCGTCTGCGCTGGCAGGGATTCTTGGGAACGGTTTTAGGTGTGAGCATATATTATTTGATCTTTCGGGACAGTGTTGTGCGAGCCATGGTCTGGGTGTCTCAGGCGTTGATGACGCTGGTACTTTGGCTCGTAAAGATTTTTTTGTTTCCTGTGTGCATTGTGTACCGCATCCTCGCAAAGCCCTTTTTGATAATTGGCTGGTATAGCAAAAAAGGCGCATCTAAGGCAGGAGGAATTATTAAGACAAAGCGACAACAGATGCGACTTCGGGCAAAAACGCGAAAATTTTCAAAAAGCAATCGAAAAAAGCGTCTGGCGGAAAAGAAAAAAACAAGTGAAAAAACCGGGCGAAAAGGCGGATCAAAACTAGAGAGGAAAAAGAAAAGTTGTTCTGTTAAAATAGATATGTTACAATAAAAAAAGACAACAACCTAAAAAAGTGATATAATAGTTTTTACCACAAAACAAAAAATCACGAAAGAAGGTTGTTGCATAATGAGTATAACATATAC
>JAXJVM010000093.1:0-6458 GCA_036308515.1 Clostridia bacterium
ATGTCCATACTGTGAAAAAATCTTGGATTAGGAGGAACATAGCATGAACGTGAATGTAGTGAACGGACCCATGGAACCCAAGGAAATTGGCTATTACGCAAAGCACATTCGGGAGAACAATCCCGGCATGGATATTGATGATTTGACTCTGACCATCTGTGAGGACGGTTATGTGGATGCGGCCTATACCCTGCATCCCATTCCCTTTGAACGGATTCGCCGGATTACCGGATATCTGGTAGGTACCGTTGACCGCTTCAATAACGCAAAGCGCGCCGAGGAGCATGACCGGGTCAAGCACATGAGCTGCTGCAACTAAGAGCAGACCTGCAAAAACGCGTTCTAACGCAAGCACCCCCAAGGAGAGCCAAGGCTCCCTCAGGGGTGCTTGCTTTTTGCAAAATTGACCACTCGAAGTACTTTGGGTCAATTTCAAAAAATTTACCTGCGTTTTTGGGGGTCTGCAGGAGTGAAGAATGAAAAGAGAAGAGAGTTTGTTCTTTTTCTCTTTTCTTTAAAAATTCCGTATATGGAATTTTTACGCTTCTTCCTCGAACTGATCCTTACCTACGCCGCAGAGGGGACATAAATAATCCTCAGGAACATCAGCCCAGGCGGTGCCTGCTTCGATGCCGTTGTCGGGCTCGCCTACAGCCTCGTCATAAACATAGCCGCAAACGGTGCAAACAAACTTTTTCATGGTGTAACCTCCTTCACAGTATTCTATGGTTGTTATTGTAACATAAATGCAGAAAAATAACCAGACCCTTTTAAAAATTTTTTTTAAATATTTGACAGATAACGAGAAATAGATTATACTAATCGGATACTGTATTAAAAAAACATAGATTGGAGAGACAAAAAGATGAAAACAGTACTCGATGTTGTGTTGCTTGTGGTGGGATTTGTGCTGCTGCTTAAGGGCGCAGATTTTTTGGTGGACGGAGCGGTAGGCTTTGCCCGTAAGTTTCACATTCCTACTCTGGTGATTGGTATGACCATTGTGGCATTCGGTACCAGCGCCCCGGAGGCGGCGGTGAGCATTACGGCGGCTTTGGCAGGCAGCAACGAGATTTCCGTGTCCAATATTCTGGGCTCCAATCTGTTTAATCTCCTGGTGGTAGGAGGTGTCTGTGCAGTCATTCGCCCCTTGCCCATTCAGCGGATTTCCGTCACCCGAGATTATCCCTTCCATCTGGTGATTACGGCGGTACTGCTGGTTCTGTGTCTGGATACGGTTCTGGGCGGCGGCCAGTCCATCATGCTGACCCGTGCAGACGGCTTGATTCTCTTGTTGTGCATGGGAATTTATATGTACATCAACATCTGCGACGGCATCAAGGGCGAGGAAAAACAGGAGGAGGCATTTAAGTTCTCCTTTATCAAGAGCCTGTTGTTCTTCCTGGGCGGTCTTGCCGGAGTGGTTATCGGCGGCGACCTGGTGGTGGATTCTGCCACCGGTATTGCCAGAGCCATGGGAATCAGTGACACCCTCATCGGATTGACGGTGGTTGCCCTGGGCACCTCCTTGCCGGAGCTGATGACCTCTGCCGTGGCTTGTAAAAAGGGCGAGGCAGACCTGGCTTGGGGGAATATTGTAGGCTCCAATGTCTTTAACATTCTCTTTGTTATGGGGATTTCTGCGCTGATTTCTCCCGTCGCCATTGATATGGCGTCGGTGTATGATATGGTGATTTTACTGATTGTGGGCACCGCAGTCTACCTGGCAACTGCTCACAGCAAGCGGATTTCCCGTCCCGTGGGGAGTGCTATGCTTGTGACCTATCTGGTATATTTAACCTATATTATTCTAAGATAATCGAGGGGGATGGCTATGCCATCCCCTTGTATATTCTTCAACTGGTAAAGTCCTCCTCAAAGGAGGTCAGCGCCTGTTTATCTTTTAAAATAACGCCTTGGGTTAGCTGTGCCATATCCTCGTTTGTCAAATCCCCCGGGTGGATGTTCAGGGTGTACAAAAAGGATTCCTTGCCGCCGGAGGAGGTATAGATGGCGATGTCGTTGTTCTCCAGCCGGGCAATGTAGTGATCCACCAGCAGAACGGCGTCCTCGGATAAGGGCTGCGCTTCACCATAGACCGGTGCTGCGGCAACGGTGTCTTGTGCGGCAAGACTTTCCTTGACCTTTTGGGTCTGGTAGCGGTAGGTGATGACATAAGACAGATACCCTGCCAGCACCGCCACTGCAAAGACAATGATACCCAGTGCCAAACTGCGAAAAATTTTTTTAGCCATAGCATAGCCCTCCCAGAAATTTTTGTAACAGGAATTTAACCTATTATTAACAAGGTTGGGGCTTTTTATACGCAAAAATATGGTATACTAAAGAAGATAAAAAAGAATTTTTTTTGGATAAACAGAACACACTAAAGGGGAATGACTATGAAACAATATGTAAAGAAGTTTCTTCTTATCTTTGGCAGTACGGCAGTGATATGCCTCCTGCTCTTGGGGGTCATGTTTGGCGGTGCCGTCCTTGGATTCTGGGGAAACCTAGAGGGCATTGATGTGGAGGCGCTTACCATGCGCCAAAACTCCACCATTGTTTATCTGGACCCTGATACCGGGCAGGAGAAAGAGCTACAGAAGCTCAGCTCCAAGGAAAACCGTGACTGGGCATCCATTGATGAAATCCCTGAGGATTTGAAGCACGCCTTTGTTGCCATTGAGGACGAGCGCTTTTATGAGCACAAGGGCTATGACCTGATGCGTACCACCAAGGCGACCCTGACCTGGGTAGGAAGAAAACTCACAGGCAAATCCGGCGCTGCGGCATTGGGCGGAAGCACCATTACCCAGCAGCTGATTAAAAATCTCACCGGGGAGGACGAGCAGACCCCTGCTCGTAAGATTCAGGAAATTTCCCGGGCGGTGGCACTGGAAAAGGAACTGGACAAGGAGCAGATTCTGGAGCTGTACCTGAACTGTATCTACCTGTCCCAGGGTTGTAACGGTGTGCAGACGGCGTCCAGTCTCTACTTCGATAAGGATGTCAGCGAACTGTCTCTGGCGGAGTGTGCGTCTTTGGCAGGTATCACCCAGTATCCGTCCTTGTATGACCCCTTTGTCAATCCCGAAAAGAACAAGGAGCGGCAGGAGCTGGTGCTAGGCAAAATGTTGGAGCTGGACTACATCAGCCAGGAGCAGTACACCACCGCTGTCAGCACCCCCTTGAAGTTTGCCGACCCCAACCATCAGTCAGCAAACGCAAACACCGGAACCACCTCGTATTTTGTAGATCAGGTAATCCGGGACGTGCTGCGTGACTTGCAGAAGGAGGGGTATTCCGAAAGTCTGGCAAACAAGATCCTCTACTCTGGTGGCGTTAAGGTGTATACCACCTATGTGCCCGAAGTCCAGAAGGCAGTGGAGGAGTATTACGAAAACGCTAAGAACTTCCCCGACAGTAAGGCACAGTCTGCCATGGCGATTGTGGACGTTCGCACCGGTAAGGTTGCCGGAATTGCCGGCGGCATCGGCGAAAAGTCAGGTAGCCTGACCCTCAACCGTGCCTCCATGAGCCCCAGACAGCCGGGTTCCTCTATCAAACCTCTGTCGGTGTACGCACCGGCACTGGATCGAGGGCTGATTACCGCCGGTTCGGTTTATGACGATGCCAAAAAGTCCTACAACGGCTGGACGCCCCGAAACAGTGACTATCAGTACCGGGGCAAGGTGGATATCCGCAGAGCCATACGAACCTCGCTGAATACCATTCCCGTTGAGATTATGTCCCAGATGGGTGCCCAGACCAGCTTTGACTATCTGCGTGATAAGATGGGCATTACCTCTCTGGTAGAGGCACGGCAGACTGATAGCGGTATTATTACGGATATTGGCTATTCCCAGTTGGCACTGGGCGGTCTCACCGATGGGGTGACCGTGCTGGAAATGGCGGCGGCATTTGCGACCTTTGCCAATGAGGGTATTTACAATACCCCCTATATCTACACCGAGGTCAAGGATAAGGACGGCAACGTAATTCTTACCGCCGAGCGGGATTCCTGGGAGGCAATGAAGTCCTCTACGGCGTTCATCATGAGCCGGATGCTCAACGAGGTTGTTACCTCCGGTACCGGTAGCGGCGCCGGCCTGTCAAACGGTATCTTTACCGCCGGTAAAACCGGTACCACCACCGAGAACAAGGACCGCTGGTTTGTGGGTTTTACCCCTTATTATGCGGCGGCAGTCTGGTACGGCTATGACATCCCCGAGGAAATTACCATTTCCTCCAACCCCTGTGTTGCGGTGTTCCGTTCCGTCATGAGCCAGGCACATAAGAATCTCACGGAAAAGCGAACCATTGAAAAACCCTCCGACGTGATTCAGGTTAGCTATTGTACCTATAGCGGCAAACGTGCCGGGGAGAGCTGCCCGTCGGATTACTATTACTTCAGTAAGGATAACATTCCTGCCTACTGCGGCTCTGCCCATGAGGGCTTGGTCAAGGTGGAAGACGAGGAAGACGAGGAAGAGGATGACGAGACAAAGACCTCCGGCACCGGCAGCACCGGAAGTACCGGGACTTCATCGGGAACCACCTCCAACTCCGGCAGCAGTACGGGTACAAGTACATCCCGACCCTCCGGCAGCACCTCCTCCGGATCAGGTGCAAGTAGTAGCTCTGGCACGGCTGGAAACACGTTACAAGAATAGGAAGGCGGTGGAGCCCACAGAAGGGCTCCCCTACGATACTCCTTGTGGGTAGCATTTATCTGTAAAACTTAACAATAAAACGACTGAGAAAACTCTCAGTCGTTTTGTTTTGCATAAATTATTTTGTTTTATGGGATAATATGCTTTGATTATTTCACAATGATGATGGTTGCTTCAAAGATACCATTGTTTTCTGCACCGGTCACGGTGATGCTGGCGCCCTTTTCCAACTCCTTGGCGGTGGTGCTGGTGCCGCTGCTCTTTAAGAAGTTGGTCTTGCTGTTGTAGTAGACGCTCTGGATGTTACCGTTCTCGTCCTGAACATTCAGCACCTTATAGCTGGTGTTCACACCCACGAGAGTACCGATAATCTGTCCGTTTTCGCTAACTGCTACGGAGGATGCGGAAATACTCTTGATTTCCTCGCCGTCCAGGATACCGGTTATGGTAATATTCCGGCGCAGGTCATAGATGGTAGCTTCTGCGTTGGAAATGGTAACCTGTACATCAGAGCGCAGCTTGTAGTCCACGGACTTGCCGTCAATCAGCAGGGTAAGGTAAGGAGAAGCCGTAATGTGAATCTCGCTGATCACACCGGTAAAGGAGTGATTGGTGCTGGTGGCGGTCACCTTGGTCACCTTGCCGTAGGAAAGGGTCAGCTTTACGGTGTCGCCGGTGGACAGGTCACGGTATTCACAGTTGCTGCTGTTGCGTACAACTGTTGCACCGTTGTTAGAAACCACATAAGTTTGTTCCACGTCGTCATCGTCAACCACAGTGATATAAACATGATCATCATCGTCAAACTCGATGCCTGTCAGCTTTGCGGTTACGGTAAAGCTCTTGTCGGCTTCCTCTACAGCGATAATCTTTCCGTTGTTGACGGTTACCTTTACGAAAGTGTTCTTCACCAGGTCAGCAAAGGTTGCCTTGGTGCCGCTGACCACATAGGTGCAGTTGTCTGCAACGCTATAGGTTGCGGTATTGCTGGAGTCCTCGGAGTCCGCCAGGGTAATTTTCTTGGTAGAGCCTTCGGTCAGGGCATAAATCTTTGCATAAACAACGGTGCTGGCGGTTTCGTTAACGCCCTCGGAGATTACAGAAATCATCTGTACATGGCCGTTCATCTCAACGGCGACGATTTCGTCACCCTTTTCCAGCTCGTCCAGATCAATGCGTGCACCTTCATAATAGGCTACGGTGTCATTGTTCACAGTGCGCTTGCTGGTGCTGCCGTTTCTGTCAATGGTGATGCTATTGTTCTTCAAGTCCAGGGCGGTAATGGTACCGTTGTAGGTGGTCTTGTTGATTTTCGCAATCATTCTGGAAAGCAGTGTCGCCATCTGGGCACGGGTCAGGGAGGTGTTGGGTGAAAATACGGTGGCACTGCCGTCGGTGGATGCCATACCGTTCATGATACCCTGCTTGGTCACATATTCTACATAGGACTTTGCGGTGGCAGGAATCTGACCATCGTCCGGATAGGTGGGGGTTGCCACGGTGAAGGCTGCTGCCTCACTGTTGGTACCCAGAAGCTTGGACATCAGGATGGCTGCCTGATACCGCAGCAGCTCCGTGTTGGCATTGGCGGTGGAGGCATAGGTTGCCAGATCGCTTTCGGTAATAATGCCGTTATAGAGCAGATAGCACAGCTCGTCCACATAGGTGGTGTTGTACTTTTTCACGGTGGTGCCGTAAACACTCAAGGCGTCCGCTGCAATGTCTGCGTAGTCAGCCTCTTCCACACCCAACATTCTGGACTTGAGCAGCAGGCATTCATTC
>JAXJVM010000094.1:0-2022 GCA_036308515.1 Clostridia bacterium
ACCTTTCAACTTATTATCCAGTGGAGAAGAAGTCAAATCCGTGCGCTTTCCTTGACGCTTCAGAGCATCCAGCTTCATCTTATAAGCAAAGGCTTTCTCTGATGGAAGTAGCTGCTCCCGCTGTAAATTGGAATCCACCATAATAATGGTAGCTTCCTCGTCAGTAAGGTCACGGACAATACAAGGAATTTCCTCTTTCTCAGCAATCATGCAGGCTGTCATACGGCGATGACCGGCAACCATTTCATACCGTCCGTTTTCCTTGGGGCGCATAATGGCAGGAACCAGAATGCCGTGTTGTTTTACACTCTCAGCCATTTCCATCATGCTTTCGTCCATGCGGACTTTGAAAGGATGATTCGGAAATTCATCGATCAGCTCGATGGAAATATCCTGCACTCTGGGTTGTGCGGCAATTTCCCGTTCCTCCTGGGTGGAGAACAGATCATCTAGTGTTGTTAGCAGACCTTGTGCGCTGCTTTTCACCAATGTCCATTACCTCCTTTACCAGAGTCCGGTAGGCATCTGCGGCCTTGCCTTTGGGTTCGTGCTTAAAGATGCTGCGGTCTGCTGTACTGATCTCTGCAAGGCGAACCGTGTCAGGAATGACAGCCTGCATGATGGGAAGATGCTTTGCGTAGGTGACTTTTACAGATGCCACAATGTCTTTACGAAATTTGGTTTCATTTGCCATCGTCATAAAGACACCGCCGATTTTCAGCTTGGGGTTGATTTGCCGTTTGATATTCTGCACTGTGTTGACCAACTCTGTCATGTCTTCTGCAGCAAAATATTCTGCCTGCACCGGAACCAGAACATAGTCAGAAGCAGACAGTGCATTTATAACCAGCATGCCAAGGGAAGGGCGGCAATCCAACAGGACATAATCATAATCCTGCTTAACCTCATCGATATACTGCCGCAATACCGTTTCCCGGCTCATGACATTCACCAAGCCTACCTCAACAGCAGATAGACTACGGTTTCCGGGAACAAAGTCAAATCCTTCATGATGGTTCTGGATTTCTGGGTGGTCGTTGCCGCTGACACCTGCCACAATATTGTTCATAGCATTGCCCAGTGTCAGCGGCAAATCATTCGGCTTCCTAAGACCCAGCATCTTTGTCAGGTCTCCCTGGGGATCTACGTCCACCAGCAAAACCTTCTTGCCCTGCAATGCCAGACCTGCACCCAAGTTATACACGGTAGTGCTTTTTCCTACACCGCCCTTCTGGTTGGCAACAGCAATGACTTTTGTTTTTGCCATTTGGGTTTCCTCCTTAAATAGATTTAGCCGCCTACCGCAAGGCAGACGGCTATGTATGGGAAATAAAAAAGCCGCCTACTTTTCCAAAAAAGTAAGCGGCAGTATGTATTAGAATCTTTTCATAGGTGCGGCAATGACTTTCAATAAGAGGTCATCCACACAATCAGTGAAACGTCCTTGCTGAGTCAGTTTGTTCTTCATATTAATAAGACTCATTAGTAAAATACTATGCTCGGTTTCATTCAGATACAAATAATGCTTTTTCTTCATCACTGGATACACCTCCTTAAACTTAGAATATACACATTGGAGTTTCTCGGCAAGTATACAAATAAAGAAAACATGTTCTCTATATCTGTAATAATCTATGCTTTTCAGTCGATGGAAAAAGCAATGACGCTATCGCTGACAACACTTTTGACAACACTTTTCAAGTTGACTACTGAGACCACTGAGATAAGTGAGATAAAAGTGCATGAAAATGGCTGTCAGAGGCCCAAAATACGTGGTAATCAAACAGAACGTTGGAGTGGGAATAAGCTTTTTTGTTATGGTGCAATCTCCTTTTCGCTGATTTAACCTAGAATTTTTCGCTGAATAGACCTTGAAGGATTTTTCCTTTGAGGTCTATTTTTTGCACCAAACGCAGAATATACTTTAAATTATCATGCCATGATGTTTATAAAACCGGAATTTTATCATCATTTTTTCTGTCTTGCAGAGCGAAAGCAAAACAGCGAAAATGATTTTTGCGG
>JAXJVM010000095.1:0-2117 GCA_036308515.1 Clostridia bacterium
ACCGCAAGCAAAGAAAAACAAAAAGAATGTAGGGTATGGCATTTATGACATACCGATAAAGAACAAATGGTGCGAATCCCATCGAGGAATCCGCACCATTGCTTGCTTTTTGCGAAATCGTTCTCTACAGTTCGTCACAACGCGCCTTTTGGCTCGGCGTGTTTGTGACACGCCTTCGTTTTCAGGCGGTTGCTCCTCTTTCCCACAAAGGCGATGCCTTTGTAGGAGCCCTAGCGACGAAAACGATTTCACAAAATATACCTTCCTTTTTCAACATCTGCCAGCGTGTCGATAGGTTTATCGACACGCTGAGGTGCTCCCTGGTCAGGGAGCACCTTTTTTGTGTACACACATATACTAATACAGAACGATTTTGCTTGTCAAAGGAGTTGACAACCATGCTGTACCAAACCCTTGCCACCCTGCCGTTGTATGGGCGAGCATACATAGATACCCTGGATATCCCCGGAGACCTGCGCCGGCGTTTGCTGGATTTGGGCTTTACCCCCGGCAACATGGTCACACCCCTCTTTCGCAGTCCTCTAGGGGATCCCACCGCCTATGCCGTTATGGGCAGTATTATCGCCCTGCGCAGAGCCGATGCCGAAGCCATCCGGGTTATTCCGGCAAAAAAGGAGGAAAGCCAATGACCTCCTCCTGCCGTATTGTCCTTGCCGGGAATCCCAACGTAGGGAAAAGCACCATCTTCAATGCCCTGACCGGGCTGAAACAACACACTGGAAACTGGTCGGGGAAAACCGTGGACCTTGCCTCCGGCACTTTCCTGCAAGATGGATGCAAAATTCATCTCACCGACCTGCCCGGTACCTATTCCATCATTTCCAACTCTCCGGAGGAAGAAATCGCCCGGGACGCCATCTGCTTTGGCAGTGCAGACTACACCCTGGTAATTGCGGATGCCACCTGCCTTGGCAGAAACTTGAATCTGGTTCTGCAGATTTTGGAAATTACCCCCAATGCTGCCCTCTGTGTCAATCTCATGGACGAGGCAAGCCGCCGGGGCATCCATATCGACCTGGACGCCCTCAGCCGTCAGCTGGGGATTCCGGTCATCGGCATCACCGCCCGAAACCGCCGGGATATGAAACGATTGAAGAGCTTTCTGGCAAAACTAGCTCAGGGTGGCTTTTTACCCCGAAAGCTTCCGCCGCCGGTGGTCTACGCCGCACCCATGGAGGCAGCCATTGCCAAGCTCTGGGACGCGCAGACATCCTTTCCGTCATCGCCCTTTCCCCGCAGACTTTTGGCACTCAAGGCACTGGACAATTCCGCCATGGCAGCCAAGCTACTAGATGCATTGCCGTTGTCTGACCTGCAGCGCACGAAGTTTCTCGCCTACGCCGCCGAGGTTAAGGAAGAACTCAGCCAACAAGGCATCACCCCTATCCATATCCGGGATGCCATGGTCGGTGCCATTGTGGACACCTCGCGTAGGCTTTTGTCCGCTTGCTCCTATCAGGAAAGCACTACGCGGAAGTCCCCCAGCCCCACAGTCAGCCGTTGGGATCGGCTTTTGACCTCCCGGCGCTGGGGGATCCCTATTATGATAGGATTTTTAGGGGTTCTTCTGTGGATTACCATCTGCGGCGCAAACTATCCATCCCAGTTTCTGCTTACGCTGTTTCAGGCACTTATGCCTCCTATTCGGCGTTTTTTCACCTGGCTGCGGCTTCCCTCTATGATGGTATCCCTGCTGACAGATGGCGTTTACCACACCACCGCCTGGGTGACGGCGGTTATGCTGCCGCCTATGGCAATCTTCTTCCCCCTCTTTACCCTGTTGGAGGATTTGGGCATCCTGCCTCGGCTTGCCTTTAATCTGGATCGCTGCTTTCAAAAAGCCGGCTCCTGCGGCAAGCAAGCCCTAACCATGTGCTAAGGGTTCTGGTTGGATGCTGCCTTATATATTTGCCGAAAAAACAACCCCAAGGAAAATTCCTTGGGGTTTCAGACTGTCGAAAAAGTCGGTCTACCGCAAGCATGGAAGATAAAATGGGATATTTGTAGGGGTAGGTGACTGCACCTATTCGGAATGCAAATGACAAAATCGGCAAGGAAAACATCGAGTTTTCCTTGCCGTTGCTTGCTTTTTGCGA
>JAXJVM010000096.1:0-27470 GCA_036308515.1 Clostridia bacterium
CTGCTACCAAAACGCCGCCGTCATCCACATAACGGTGAAGCTCGTCCTTCTTTTTTAGTAGCAGATTACAGACAATTTCCTGTTCCCGGTCGGAGCCGCCGCCTACAAAGATAATATCCGCTTTGCTGATATCCATGCTATGATCCTGATTGGTGCAGGCGGTGACATTGGCAGTAATGCCGCGCCAAGTGAGGCGTTTTTCCAGACAAGCAATGTTCCCCTTATCACCGTAGAGGTTCAAAAGGTCAGGGTATAAATGTACGATATTGATTTCATAACTCATTTGGATTCACCTCCGGGATTCAGACTTTTTTGCAGCTCCAGCATTGCGGTCTGGGTAGGATAGAGCGCGGTGTAGTTCACCAGCACATAGCAGACCTCTGCATCGGTATCCAGGCAACCGGTGAGGGCTTCTTTCATGGTTTTACAGATGCGATCCACCTTCACATCGGCGTATTTGAAACGCAGAGAGATATCATAAAGCCGGATGCCGGTGGAGGAAAGGGTGTTTAGGTTCTCGTCGCTGAGCTTTTCAAAGTCCACATCCCAGAGCCAGGATACGTCCCGTCCGTCGTTGGCAAGGTCGTTGATGGCAACAATGACATCTTTTTTCCGCTTATCCAGCATGACCGTCTGGATTGCCTGGTTAAAGCCTGCCGGGTTCTTCGCCAAATTCAGGATAAAAGGCTTTCCCATGTCAATCAGTTCCATCCGCCCAATCTGGGGCTTGTAGTCGCTGAGAATCTGGTTAAAATTCTTGTTCTCGATGCCCATGACCGTGAGGGCACTGTATACTGCCAGAATGTTATAGATGTTGTAAAAGCCCCGGTAATTGACGTCAATGGGAGTCGTTCTGTTGACTGTGAACTTCATGGAGCCGGAAAGGTCAACCTCGGTTGCGGCAAAGTCGATGTCCGGGCGTTTGTTTCCGCAGTGGGGGCAGTAGTAGTCGCCCAACTGACTGTAATGGAAGAAGTGGTACTCCTGCTCCTTGCCGCACTTAGCGCAGAAGCGACCTTCCTTGGTTTCGTCAATCTGGGGGAGAACCTGCTCGGAGATACCGAAGTACCGTGCCTTGCGCCCCTCGCCGAACTGAGCGGTGAGGGGGTCATCGCCGTTGAGAATCAAGGTCACATTTCCTGCCATGTCTATGGCTTCATTTAATAAGTCCATGGTAATATCAATCTCGCCGTAGCGGTCTAACTGGTCACGAAAGAGATTGGTAATAATCATGTAGTCCGGGGTCAGGTGCGCAAAGACGCGGCGTGCTGATGCCTCGTCAATTTCCAGCACTGCCCAGTCTGCCTGAAAGGAGCCAAACAGATTGCACGCCTGCGCAAAGGCGGTGGCAATGCCGTTGACCATGTTGGCACCCAGGTTGTTGCAGACCGTAGTATAACCGCATTTTTGCAAAGCGGTATTGAGCAGATTGTTGGTAGTGGTTTTGCCGTTGGTACCGCAGGTGACAATAATGCCTTTTGTGATGTTGCCCGAGAGCTTACGAATCAGGTTCGGGTCGATTTTCAGCGCAATGGTGCCCGGGGTGGAGGAGGATTTCTTCCCCACCAGCCGCCCGGCAACGCTGGAAAGCTTTGCAGCCCAGATAGCCAAAAGTGTTCGCATATGTGATTCTCCTTTGTCTGCTTTTTCTTATTACAAATATTATACTGACTTTTGCGCAAAAAAACAAGGGCATTTCCTTAAAATACTATTACAAGGATTTTGATTTGGAGGCTTGCAAATTTTAGTATGAAAAATTTTCAAAAAAATTTTAAAAAAGTTATTGACAAATAAAAACAAATGTGATAATATGTAAAACATATTAAACAGATAGGCATTGTAAGAGAATGAAGCGGAGGTAAAAATATGAGAGTAAAACTTTTGCATAACAGGTTTTATCTTCTGCGTCATAACTGGAGAAACGGACGAATGTGACGCATAAATAAAGTCATAAGAATTTATGTAATACCTATATATTTAATAATCAAAATAATTTTAAAGAAAAGAGGAAAATAAAATGGCAAATATAAAAGATACTTCTAATTGGGGTTTTGAAACCAAACAGTTACATATTGGACAGGAAAGTCCTGATCCTGCAAGTGATGCAAGAGCGGTACCGATTTATCAGACAACTTCTTATGTATTTAAGAACTCTGCACATGCTGCAGCACGTTTTGGCTTAGCAGACGCAGGTAATATTTACGGCAGACTTACCAACTCCACCCAGGACGTTTTTGAAAGAAGAATTGCCGCATTGGAAGGCGGTGTTGCAGCGCTTGCTACCGCATCCGGTGCTGCTGCAATTACCTATACCATTGAAAACCTGGCTGAGGGCGGCGGTCACATCGTTGCACAGAAAACCATCTACGGCGGAAGCTATAACCTTCTTGCGCACACTCTGCCCAAGTATGGCATTACAACCACTTTTGTAGACATTCATAATCTTGATGAGGTTAAGGCAGCTATTCTGCCGGAAACAAAGGCAATCTTTATCGAAGCACTGGGAAATCCCAACAGCGATATTGCTGATGTTGAGGCACTTTCTGAAATTGCGCATGCAGTAAAGATTCCGCTGGTTATTGATTCTACCTTTGCAACCCCGTATTTGTTCCGTCCTATTGAACATGGCGCAGACATCGTGGTGCACTCCGCAACCAAGTTTATCGGCGGTCACGGAACGACTCTTGGCGGTGTAATCGTAGACAGTGGTAAGTTTGATTGGGAAGCAAGCGGTAGATTTGCATCTTTGGTTGATCCCAATCCCAGCTACCACGGTGTATCCTTTACCAAGGCGGTTGGAGCCGCTGCATTCGTAACGAAGATTCGTGCGATTCTGCTTCGTGATACCGGTGCAACCCTTTCTCCTTTCAATGCATTTTTGCTGCTGCAAGGCTTAGAAACCTTGTCACTGCGTGTAGAACGTCATGCAGAGAACACCAAGAAAGTACTTGACTTCTTGACCAATCATCCTCTGGTTGAAAAGGTAAATCACCCGGCACTTGCTGATCATCCGGATCACGAGCTTTATCAAAAATATTATCCCAACGGCGGTGGTTCCATCTTTACCTTTGAGATTAAGGGCGGCGCGCAGGAAGCACAGGACTTCATTGACAGACTGCAGATTTTCTCGCTGCTTGCAAACGTTGCGGATGTAAAATCCCTGGTTATTCATCCGGCAAGCACGACACACTCCCAGTTGACGGAAGAAGAACTGCTTGATCAGAGCATTAAGCCGAACACCATCAGACTTTCCATCGGTACGGAAAGTGCAAAAGATATCATAGCTGACTTGGAACAGGCATTCAATGCGTAACCCTGCGCTGGTATGAAACGACCTTACATTTGAACGGCAAGAATTGAAAACTTTCGGTGGGGCGATATTCTGTCGCCCCACCGTTTCTTATGTTGTGGTATATTTCGGGAATAAGAGAAATGAGGTGTTAATTAGTGAAGATTTCAACCCGCGGACAATATGCGATTATTGTCATGGAGGATTTAGCAAAGCATAACAACGCTGAATTAGTTCATACAAAGGAGATTTCTACACGAAACGGGATATCGTTGAAATATCTTGAACAAATATTGGCTGTTTTGAGTAAAGGTGGATATGTGAGTTCCGTGAAAGGAAAAAACGGAGGCTATCGTTTATCCAGAAGACCGTCGGAATATAAGATTGGTGATATTCTGCGGGTAGCCGAGGGTTCCTTGGAGCCGGTTAACGGACTTGACATGGAATTGCAGTCTCCTTCTGATACAAAAAAGATGGAGAATCTGATTTTTTGGAAGGGTCTTTATGATGTGATAACCGAGTATGTAGACGGCATCACATTGGATGCTCTTATTGATAAAGAACAGGAATTTTTCGTGCACAATTATTCTATATAAATACTTTAAGTGAGGCGATACATATGACTCTGCAGCAGATTTTTTATGCACTCACCATTTCTCAAATGGGTTCTATGAACAAAGCGGCCGAAGCCCTATTCCTATCACAGCCATCGCTCACAAGTGCCATTAAAGAACTGGAAAGCGAAGCCGGCATTCACATTTTTCACAGAACCAGCAAGGGTGTATCGGAAACCAACGAAGGTGCAGAATTTTTAATGTACGCCCGGCAGGTCTATCAGCAATATGAATTGCTTACGCAAAAATACGGAGAAAAGGGCAATCTCAAACGAAAATTTAACGTATCCACGCAGCACTATTCCTTTGCAGTCAAAGCCTTTGTCGAGACCGTAAAGCAATACGATACTTCCAAATACGAGTTTGCAGTACGGGAAACAAAAACCCTTGATGTCATCCGTGATGTAGGTACCTTTAAAAGTGAAATTGGGATTCTGTATTTAAGCGATTTTAACCGCAAAATCATTTCCAAGTTTCTGAGGGAGCATGATTTACAGTTCCATCCACTGATTGAATGTCAAGCATATGTTTACATATGGAAAAAGCATCCGCTGGCAACAAAAAAGTCAATCAACCTGACAGACTTAGACGAATACCCTTGTCTTTCCTTTGAACAAGGAGATAACAGCTCCTTCTATTTTGCAGAGGAAATTCTATCGGAAAATATCTATAAACGAACCATCAAGGCTTGTGACAGGGCAACCATGCTGAACCTGATGATTGGTTTAAACGGTTATACCCTTTGTTCCGGAATCATCTGCGAAGAGCTCAACGGCTGTGAGTATGTTGCAGTGCCCTTTGAAGATGACGAAATCAATCAAAACAGTATCATGGAAATCGGCTATGTTACCAAGAAAAACAGTATGTTAAGTGAAATCGGTAAGATGTATATCGAAGAAGTAAAAAAGTATATTCAAAAAGCCTGACGTGAAGCAGGGAAGTGACTTCATGTGCTATAGATTTTATTTATAACAAGGTATAGATAATTACAATTGGACATTGAGGATAATTCCTGTTATAGTATAAACACACTAAACATATATGTATTATCGGAATTTGGAGGTGTTATGTATGGTAACAGGTGTATGCACAGATACCATAAAAATGGTTCATTGTACAAAAAGCAGTACCGAACGAATGTGCAGCGGTCAATGAAGTCAAAGCGTATCTGGTGAGGACGAAACAGTGCCTCCAAAAATATTAAGAAAGCAGGTAAAATTTTTATGAAAAAAATAGTAGCAATTGTAATTAGTATAGTACTTTCGGTGGGCATCATAACCGGATGCTCCAATGGTGCCCAGAACCAAACCGCAGGAAATACACAGAGCGAAGGTTCCCTTACCAAGTTCAATATTGGGCATCTCCCAGCGACCGGGCATATTCTATACTTTATCGCCCAGGAAGAAGGCTTCTTTGAGGAAGAAGGTTTGGATGTTACCCTTACCCAGTTTGATAACAACACAGCCGAGCTTGCAGCCTTAGAGGCAGGTAAAATTGATGTAGCACCCATCAATGCTACAAACCTGATTAAATTTTTGGGAGAAGGGCATAACCTCACCTCTATTGGCGGAGTCATGAGCGATGGACACGCACTGGTGGTTGCTCCTGAAATCGTGGAAGGGCTAGATCCTTCGGAATACAGTTTGGAATTACTAAAAGGAAAAACCATCGTATTACAGGCAGGAAGTACCTATGACATCGAATTTAGAATCGCGCTGAAGGAAGCAGGCTTTGATCTGGAAAAGGATATTACCATTCTCTCCGCAGACAGCGGAACCAGTGCCTACAATTCCTTGAAAAACAAAGAGATTGATGGTGCGGCGGTCTATGCGCCCTTTAGACAAAAAGCAATTGATGATGGATTTAAGCCGATTCTTTACTGTGATGAGATTGACTATTTCGAGCATCCCATTTGCTGCCGGAATGTGGCACTTTCCGACAGTGTAACGAACAATCCGGATACCTATATCGCATTTACCCGCGCTATGATAAAGGCCGGTGAATTTCTGGAGAACAACCACGCCGGTACTGTTGCAGATGCAAAGAAATACCTGGATCTTGATGACAATATCCTTGAGGGCGAAATTTATAACCATTCCATCAACAACCCTGACCCGGATGAAGCCAAGACGGTGACCTTCTATAATGCAATGAATGAGCTTGGATATATTGAAAAAGAGGTGAATATTCCTGATTATGTCAACAATGAGATTTATGAAAAGGCACTGGCGGAGCTTTCCAAAGCAAATCCCGACAACAAATATTACAGTGACCTTTTAGCGTATCATGCCAACGCCACTTATAAGTGAAGTGGATGCTGCGACTAAAGCGGCACAAGGATAAAAATTCTGTCATGAGGTGTTATCTATGAAAAATGAAGGCAGAAAGCTTGCCCGCATTCTAAATATAACAAATATCCTGTACATACTGCTATGGCTGGTTCAGTTTTTGCCAAACAGAACCAGCGGCGACACCGGTCAAATTGCAGCATTTACCGTAGTATTTCTGTCTGCCATTGAGGTGATATTCCTTTTGGTTTCCGTTTTCGGATACAATAAGCCGCTTTATACCACGGCAAAAAGCATTATCAACACCGTATTTACGATTTTGTTATTATGGATTTTGCTGACGGCAAAGTTTAATATCCTGAGCGAAAGTATGTTTCCATCGCCGGAGATTGTGTTGCAGCAGCTTATCAAGGATAGCAACAGACTGCTGACGGATTCTCTGAGTTCTCTGCTGACCCTTTGCAAAGGATATCTTACCGCACTGGTATTGGGAATCTTTTTAGGCTCACTGGCAGGTATGAGTAAGAAGTTGTGCAGCAGTCTTACCTATATTACATCGTTTTTGAAGATGATTCCCCCGATTGTCTATATACCGTATGCCATTGCGTGTTTGCCGTATTATAGCATGGTTGCCACCTTTGTCATATTCATGGCATCCTTTTGGCCCATATTTTCCAGTACCTTTGCGGGGGTATCCAGTGTGGAAAAGCAGTATCTTGATTCTGCCGCTGTGCTGAACGTGAGCGTATTTTCACGAATCATACATATCATATTACCGGCATCCCTTTCGGAAATATTTATTGGATGTAACCAGGGTCTTGCATACTCCTTTATTCTGCTGACATCAGCAGAAATGATTGGCGGTTCAAGCGGTATCGGTTATTACATCAAATATTATTCTGACTTTGGTGATTTCAAGCGTATTATCGTGGGAATTTTGGTTATCGGTGTCATCATTAGCCTGCTGACTTTCCTGATAAACAAGCTGGAGAAGTATCTCCTGCGTTGGCGGGCTGAATGAAATATAATCAAGTAATTTACAACAAGGAGTAAGTGAAGATGAGTGAAAAGCAAATAGCAACACGACTGATACATACCGGCGACGGGCAGGATTATAAAAAGTATGCCGATTATAAGTCGGTTCCTGAGGTTCTTCCTATCTACCGTACATCTGTTTTTGCATTTGACGATGTACCCTCTGTGGATGCGATTTATGAAAAAGAGGCGGATGGATTTATTTATTCGCGGATGAAGCATCCCAACGCAGATGCAGTAGGCAGTATTCTTGCGGCAGCAGATGGCGGTGAGGACGGGATTGTATTTTCCTCTGGGATGTCCGCAATCGTAATCAGTATTTTAGCCGCAGTCAATGCAGGAGATCACATTATTTCTTCGCCTGTTTTATACGGCGGTGTATATGACTATCTGCAAAATGAACTGAAGCGTTTCGGTGTTGAGGTTTCGTTTGTTGATTTTAATCACGATGATATTGAAAAGTATATACGGCCGAATACCAAGCTGATCTATACGGAAACCATCTGTAATCCCCTGCTTGCGGTTCCGGATATACGCAAGATTTCTGCAATTGCCAAAAAGCACAACCTGTTGTTTTATATTGACAACACCTTTGCCACTGCAATTGTGGCAAAGCCCCTGGAGCTTGGTGTGGATGTGGTACTTTACAGTGCTACGAAATATCTGGGCGGTCATAGTGATATTGTTGCAGGGGCTGCGGTAGGCAATGCTGATATTATTGCCAAAATACGAAGCAAGCAGGTTATGTATGGTGCAATCTTAGGCGCTACAGACTGCTGGCTTCTGGCGAGAAGTCTTAGAACATTGGATTTGCGGGTGAAACGACATTCGGAAAATGCGTTGAAGGTTGCAAAGTTTTTAGAACAGCATCCCAAAGTCGAAAAGGTATTTTATCCGGGACTGGAATCCTCGCCGGATCACAATCGGGCAAAGGCTCAGTTTCAAAACGGACTTTATGGTGGAATGCTCAGCGTGAATTTAAAAGGCGGCGAGAGGGAAGCGTCTCTTGTGATTCAATCCATGCCGACCATCAAATTTGTTCCCAGTCTTGCAGGAACAGCTACAACCGTATCCTACGCAGCGAAAACCTCACACCGTGCTTACAGTAAAGAGGAGTTAGAGCAAGTGGGAATTACATTTGGTCAGCTTAGATTTTCCATCGGTCTTGAGGACGCAGACGACATCATCGCAGAGATAGAAGCGGCACTTGAAAAAATCTAATACGGAGGCATTTGGAAATGGAAGCATCAGCAAAGGCAGAGTTAAAGAGAAAAATAAAGCGAGAGGCTAAAAAATTGGGCATCAACTTGATTGGATTTGCCAATGTAGAGCGCTGGAGTGAACGGGCTGAGATTGACCCGGCATATTATCCGCAGACCATCTGGCCGTGGAGCAAAACAGTGATCTCTTTGGCGGTACAAATCTATCTGCCTATGATTGAAACAACCCCCTCTGTCGTGTACTCGGAGCTTTACAATACAACCAACCGTTTTCTTGATGAGTCTGCGTACCGGCTGGCAAATTTTTTGAACGGACTTGGTTATCGTGCTCATTTTTTCCCCAGGGACTGCTATGGTGATATATCCGTGCTGGTAAAAAAACCGGAGGCAGCTTTTTCCCATGTGCTTGCCGGAAAGTATGCAGGGTTAGGTACCATTGGTATGAACCATACCCTGCTGACCAAAGAATATGGGCCGAGAATCCGATTGGTTTCTGTCATAACAGATGCTGAAATCACACCTGACCCCATGCAAAAAAGGGAACTGTGCATCCAATGTAAGTTGTGCGCCAAGAACTGTCCCATGCAGGCCTTTACTGCCAACGCTGATGCCATCATCGCAGAGATGGATAAGTATAAATGCGCAGAGTATCATCAGAAATTAAAGAACGAGTTTCGTTATCCATGCGGTGTCTGCACTGCGGTATGTCCCGTCGGAGCCGACAGAAAGATTTACGGTAAAAGCTCCGTTTCTGACCAAGGAATCGCGCATTGCCAGAACTTTGGATCAAAAAATGCTGTCAGTGGTTAAACGGCTGCAAGGAACAGAAGTGAGGGAACTATCTTGAATAAAATAGAAATTCAGAATTTAACGGTCAATTATACAGATAAGAATAAGCGCTTTACGGCTCTTGACGATGTTTCGTTTTCGGTAAAAGCCGGTGAATTTGTCAGTGTTATCGGCTCCAGCGGCTGCGGTAAGAGCACCCTGCTTAGTGTTTTGGAGGGGATTCATACCCCCTCCCAGGGCACAATCCTGATAGACGGCAAACCCATTCATGGAGCAGGCACCGACCGCGGTGTTGTTTTTCAGCACTATTCGCTTTTCCCGTGGATGTCTGCCAGAAAAAATGTGGCTTTTGGCGTAAAACAGGTAAGAAAAGGTATTTCTAAAGCAGAACGGCTAAAGATTGCAGACGAATTTCTTGATAAGGTCGGGCTTGAAAATTTCAAACATAAGTATCCGTCTCAGCTATCTGGCGGTATGCAGCAGCGCGTCGCCATTGCAAGAGCCTTGGCAATGGATACGGATATTCTTCTTATGGATGAACCCTTTGGGGCAATTGACGCGAAAAACCGGACTGTGTTACAGGAGCTGCTTTTGGAATTATGGGAAGGCGACGGAAGGCAGGAGAAAAAGACGGTGGTATTTGTAACCCATGACATTGATGAGGCAATTCTGCTTTCCGACCGTATTATCATGATGTCTACAAGCCCGGGACGGGTGCATAAAGAGATTGTCGTTCCTTTCAAGCGTCCCAGAAACAGGGCTGAAATTGTACAGACAAGCGAATACGGAACCTTTCGCAATGAACTGCTATCCCTCTTTTACAGTGATATCATCAATAAAATCGGAGGAGCTGAGGTGGTTCTGTAATCGTATGCAGCAAACTTCGCTCGTATCAATAGAATAACCGCATGACATATGCCTCGTGCGGTTTTTTTGTAAGTCATAACCACCAGTACGGCAGGTGGGTAGGAGCTTGGTGAAAAATAAAACCTATTTTACCTATTGACAAGGTAGGCGTTATGTGGTAATATATTACTGTTCCAAGGAGAAGGACACAGAAAATGAGCTTGTCTCTTAGAAACGTCTGGAGCAAAAAATGGATTTGAAGTTATCCGGCGGTAAAATCAGATAAACGTTTCAAGGTTACCAGCATATAATAAAGAGTATGGAAGGAGGAAGCAGGAGGATGCAGTTGAATTTTGACTTCATGGCAAAGTATTTACCGTGGTATGTAGAAGCGGCAAAATTGACAATAGAAATCGCATTTTGGGGTATTGTGTTTGCACTGATTGTCGGTGTGATTTGTGCAATCTTGAGATATTATCGAGTTCCGGTTTTGCACAGAATCATTGCAGTTTACATAGAGATAAGCCGGAATACACCCTTGCTTGTTCAGCTTTTCTTCCTGTATTTCGGACTTCCGAAAATCGGCGTTGTTTTAAGCGCAGAAGTCTGTGCCATCATCGGTATGGCGTTTTTAGGCGGCAGTTATATGGCAGAGTCCATACGCAGCGGTCTTGAATCCATTGATAGGGTGCAGCTGGAATCGGCGGCAAGCCTTGGCCTCGGCCCCTGGCTCACCATGAAGGAAGTAGTCTTTCCACAGGCGCTTGCAGTATCGGTTCCTGGTATCTGTGCCAATGTGATTTTCTTGATTAAAGAGACCTCGGTCGTCAGCGGAATCGCACTTGCTGACCTTATGTATGTTACCAAAGACCTGATTGGCTTGTATTATGAAACCGATGAAGCTTTGATTATGCTTGTCATTGCCTATCTGATTCTTTTGCTTCCGATTTCAGTGATTGCAACTTTCTTGGAAAGGAGGCTGAGGTATGCAGGGTTCGGGAATTAGTGTACTTTTTTTGGGCAGCAACTTCCTGCGTCTCCTTGAAGGACTTTGGGTTACTTTGAGAATCAGCTTGATTTCCGTTATATTATCCATACCACTTGGCATTCTTTTCGGGATGTTTATGACCTTGAAAAATCCCTTTTTCAAAGCCATAAGCCGAATATATCTGGAATTTATACGCATTATGCCGCAGCTGGTACTTTTGTTCATTGCCTATTTTGGTGTAACAAGAGCACTGGGCTGGAACTTATCGGCTGATTTGAGCGCAGTTATTGTGTTTGTCCTTTGGGGAACCGCTGAAATGGGTGATTTGGTTCGCGGAGCATTAATCAGCATACCGAAGCACCAATACGACAGCGCGGAAGCCCTGGGAATGACCAAAATACAGACCTTTATTTATGTTGTTGTTCCCCAGACCATGCGGAGACTTATTCCGCTTACCATCAACCTGACAACACGTATGATAAAGACCACAAGCCTTGTTGTTCTTATCGGTATTACAGAAGTGTTGAAGGTTGGAAAACAAATCATTGACGCCAACCGATTCGATTATCCTACGGCTGCACTGTGGATATATGGAGTCATATTTCTACTTTATTTTCTCGCTTGCTGGCCGATTTCCAGCCTCGCCAAGCGATTAGAAAAGCGTTGGAGGTGAAAAGATGGAAGAAAAAATTCAGCTTCAGGTATCCGGACTGAAAAAGAAGTTTGGTACGGAAACTGTGCTTGACGGTATTGATTTATCCGTGCATAAGGGCGAAGTGGTCGTTGTTTTGGGGCCGTCAGGATGCGGCAAAAGCACCCTGCTTCGATGTATGAACGGGTTGGAGCCCCCAACAGAGGGAGCCATCCTTTTAGATGGAGAAGAAGTATCGTCAGGAAGTAAGAAAATTACGCAGCTTCGCCAGAAAATCGGTATGGTTTTCCAGAGCTATGATTTGTTTCCACATAAAAATATTATGGATAACATTACCCTGGCGCCTGTTAAAGTCCAGAAGCGCCCCCGGAAAGAAGTGGAACTGGAGGCGGAACGGCTGTTAAAGCGCGTGGGGCTTTGGGAAAAGCGAAAGGCGTACCCCAGAGAGCTTTCCGGCGGTCAGAAACAGCGTGTGGCAATTATCAGGGCGCTCTGCATGAACCCGGAGGTCATGCTCTTTGACGAGGTCACCGCTGCCCTTGACCCGGAAATGGTCAGAGAGGTTCTGGAGGTTATGCTTGAACTTGCAGAGCAGGGCATGACCATGGTGATTGTCACGCACGAGATGCAGTTTGCAAGAGCAATTGCAGACCGAATTATATTTTTGGAGAACGGAAGGATTGCCGAGGAAGCTCCGCCGGAACAGTTCTTCACCGACCCCAAGACCCAGCGGGCAAAGGATTTCCTGAAAACCTTTACCTTTGAAAAACGAAAAATAAATTAAAACTTTAAATAAAGAGAAAGAAGGAATTTATCATGAAAACAAACAAACTTATCACCAAGTTGATTACTTTGGCAATCAGCGCGCTATTTTTAGTGGGCAGCCTTGCAGGCTGCGGTACTGAGACTGCAACCAGCAATGATGCACAGACGTCAAACACTGCAGCGGCATCCTTCCGTACCGTTGATGAAATCAAGGAAAGCGGAAAAATTGTCATCGGTGTATTCAGCGACAAGGCTCCTTTCGGTTATGTGGATGAAAACGGCGAATATCAGGGCTATGATATTTACTTTGCTGAGAGAATCGCCAAAGACCTGGGCGTAGAGGTAGAATATGTTTCCACCGATCCTGCCAGCCGTGTAGAATACGCTGCAACCGGTAAGGTTGATATCGTTCTTGCCAACTTCACCGTAACGGAAGAACGTGCAAAGCAGGTTGATTTTGCACTTCCCTACATGAAAGTAATGCTTGGTGTTGTTTCCCCCGATAATGCACTGATTACCGATGTAGATCAGTTAAACGGCAAAACCCTCATCGTTGTTAAGGGTACCACCGCGGAAACCTATTTTGAAAAGAATTATCCTGATGTAAAGCTGCAGAAGTATGACGAATATGCGGATGCATACAACGCTTTGCTCGACGGAAGAGGCGACGCATTCTCCACCGATAACACCGAGGTTCTGGCATGGGCACTTTCCAACCCCGGCTTTACCGTAGGTGTTGACGCCCTGGGTAATGCAGACACCATCGCCCCTGCGGTTCAGAAGGGTAACACCACACTTCTTGACTGGATCAACGAAGAGATTGAAGCCCTCGGTGCGGAGAACTTCTTCCATGCAGATTATGAAGCAACCTTAGCACCTGTATACGGTGAAGCTGCTGATCCCGATTCCCTCGTTGTTGAAAGCGGTAAACTTGACTAAGAAAAACCGCGTTTGCTTACAATGAATACTTAAAAAAGATTCCCACAGAAAACTCCGTGTTCCGGAGGTTGCCTGTGGGAATCTTGTTTTTTATGTTATGAACATAGCATTAAGGTTACTCAGCTTGTGTTATATCTTTGATAACCTCGCCGGCAATAATCAATCCAACAACCGAGGGGACGAATGCGTTACTGCCCGGCACCTGTCTGCGCTGGGTGCATTTTCTTGCGGTTCCCGGCGGACAGATGCAGTTTGTACGGCAACTGTTTGCCATGTCATCAATGGGTGTCATGGGTTTTTCTTTTGAATAGACAACCTTCAGCTTGCGGATGCCTCTGCGTTTCAGCTCGTAGCGCATCACCTTTGCCAGGGGACAAACGGAGGTCTTATAAATATCCGTCACCTCAAAAGCCGTGGGATCCATCTTATTCCCGGCACCCATAGAACTGATAATGGGGGTACCTGCCTTTTCTGCATTTACCACAAGCTCCAGCTTGCCTGTCACCGTGTCAATGGCATCCACAATATAGTCATAAACCTCAAAATGAAATTGCTCTGCCGTATCCGGCATATAAAAGGTCTTGAATGTACGCACCTGTGCATCGGGGTTAATCTCTGCGATGCGCTCTGCGGCAACATCCACCTTATATTTCCCGACGGTTTTTCGTGTGGCGTAAATCTGGCGGTTGATGTTGGTAAGACATACTTTATCATCATCAATCAAGTCCACCGCACCAACACCGCTGCGAATCAAGGCCTCTACGGTATAGCCGCCGACACCGCCAATGCCGAATACCGCAACCCTTGCCTTTGCGAGCTTTTCCATGGCCTCTTTTCCCAAGAGCAGTTCCGTTCTGGAAAATTGATTTAACATGATTGTGCCTCCCTTACCACAAACGCGCGCATATCATCGGAAAACTCTGCCCGAAGTCCTTTTTTCTCAAAATAGGTGCTGATGAATGTTTGCGCTTCGGGAGTGATGGAATCTGCCGAAAAAGATTGACCGCCGCAGCAGTCATGAAAATGTATTTTGATGCCGAACTGTTTTTCAGCACTTGTTTTCAACTCGTTAACTTCTGATAGAGTAAGTGTAAGCATGTTAAACTCCTTTCTATGAACTATTGTATGGTTCCGCCGCCTAAAACAGTATCGCCGTCATAGAATACCACGGCCTGTCCCTTGGTAACGGCTCGCTGAGGTTCATCAAACTCCACAGTAATGGAATCCTCACCTGTTTGAATGACCGTTGCCGGCTGTTCTGCCTGGCGGTAGCGCACCTTGGCCTTGACCCGGGTAGGCTCTTCGATTTTGTCCACCGAAATCAAGTTGATATGAGTTGCAGTCAGGGTCTTGGAATATAAATCGCTGTCTGTTCCGAGAACCACGGTATTATCGGGTACATTGATTTCTGCTACATAAAGGGGCTCCTGATAGGCTATGCCAAGTCCCTTGCGTTGCCCTACGGTATAGTAGATAATACCCTTGTGCTCCCCTAAAACCGTACCGTCTTTTTGCACGAATTTACCGGGGGGATAGGTCTTGCCTGTATACTGCTTGATAAAATCTGCATAGGTTCCGCTCTGTACAAAGCAAATATCCTGACTATCGTGTTTTTTCGCGTTTACAAAGCCGTGTTCTTCTGCAATTTTGCGCACTTCCGTCTTGCGCAAATCCCCCAAGGGGAATAAGGTGTGCGCAAGCTGCTCCTGGGTCATGGAATAGAGCACGTAGCTTTGATCCTTTGTTTCATCCACGGCTTTCTTTAATAGGTACCGCCCCGTAGATGCATCGTATGCAATCCGGGCATAGTGGCCGGTTACCACATAATCGTAATTCAGTTCCTTGGCTCTTAAAAACAGCTTTTCAAATTTCAAATATCTATTGCAGTCAATACAAGGATTGGGGGTAGCGCCTGTCTCATAAGCATGCACAAAACGGTCGATGACGTCCTGGCGGAAACGGTCGGTGAAGTTGAATACATAGTAAGGCATCCCAAGAGAATGGGCAACATTGCGTGCATCCTCCACATCCTCTAAGGAGCAGCAGGAGTTTTCACGGGGCGCACAGACTTCCTCATTATGAAACAATTTCATGGTTACACCGATACAGTCATAGCCCTGGTCCTTCATGAAAAAGGCGGCAACACTGGAGTCCACGCCGCCGCTCATAGCGATAATGGCTTTTTTGTTCATGCTGGTTACCCCTCCCTTTTTACGTTACCGATGGAGGTTACAATGGTGTAGCCTGCCGACTTGACGCGCCGTTCCAGGCAACCGCGGCATTGGGCGGCCTCCTCGCCGGTACATATTTTATTCTCATACAAGTCATATAGCTTACGCACCTTGACCGGAGAGAGATTCGGCATCACCACATTGGCACCTGCCTTGAGCCCGAACTCCCGACCCTCGGGATGAATGGTGCCCAGGGCGGTGGTTGCAGGAATCAGTGCATAAGGAAACAACAACCGCAGAATTGCAATCAAACGCAAGGTAAGGGCAAAACTGCCGTTTTCAAATTCAGCAAAGGGAGTTTGGGCGTGATTGATGTACGGCCCTATCCCAATCATATCCGGCTGCAGCTCTTGCAGAAAGCGAAGATCAGAAATCAGATTGTCGGTTGTTTGATAAGGGGAGCCAACCATAAAGCCGGAACCCACTTGATAGCCGATTTCTTTTAAATCAAACAGGCAGCGTTTTCGGTTCTCTAAACGCATGCTTTCGGGGTGCAGCTTCTGGTAGTGTTTCTCATCGGCGGTTTCGTGCCTTAAAAGATAACGGTTAGCACCTGCCTTGTAATATGCAAGATAGCTTTCTTTGGATTTTTCCCCAATGGAAAGGGTGATTGCACAGTCCGGAAAGCTCTCCCTGATTTCGGAAACAATTTCACAAATCAGGCTATCGGTGTAATAGGGATCCTCCCCACCCTGTAGAACAAAGGTGCGAAAACCAAGCCCATAGCCCTCTTTGCAACAGGAAAGGATTTCATCTTTTTCAAGACGATACCGCACTGCGGATTGATTATCCCTGCGAATGCCGCAATAGTAACAATTGTTTTTACAGTAGTTGGTAAATTCAATCAAGCCTCGGATATAAACCTCATCGCCGTACACTTGCCGCCTGATACTGTCTGCGGCAGTGAACAACTGTGTATCAAGCTCTGCGGTTTCCAGCAAGGCCTTTAGTGCAATATCCGGTAAATCCCTATCCTTGGCAAGGGAGTCAACCATAGTTTTTAATGCTTTCATAAACACACTCACAATCTCTCCGAACTTTTTGTCCGGATTTTCTGTCGCCCTTACATATAAAAGGGATGCTTCTTTTTTCATTCTATCATACAACATTTTTCGCTTTTTTGCAAGTCGTCCCATACCGGAGACATGCCGTACAGAGATTCTACGACCTCTGCACCGCCCTTGCTAAAAAAGAACCAAAATGGCATATTTAGGAGCCTCATGCACAAAATAAAGAATATAATACCTATATATTTTATGAGTATTATACGCGCAAAGCCCTGTTTTGTCAAGCTAAAGCCCAAAAAACGTGAGGTAAATTTCTGAAAAGAATTGAAAAAAGTATTGACAAATAGGAGAGGTAGTGGTATAATAATTCCTATAAATCTGGTAGGTATTATAGGAATTATGGAGGTGCTTTTGATGCAAATACATAGAAAAGAACGATGTTGTCGCTGAAATTCAAAACTAATCCAATGATATGACATATTAAAATGAAAAGGAGCGATTCTTTATGAAAACTTATGAAAGAATTACAGATTTGATTGGCGGCACACCGCTTTTAGAACTTAAAAACTACGAAAAGAGCAAGGAGCTTTCTGCTACTGTTTTGGCAAAGCTTGAATATTTCAATCCGGCAGGAAGTGTAAAGGATAGAATTGCCAAGGCCATGATTGACGATGCAGAGGCAAAAGGTGCCTTGAAGCCTGATTCGGTTATTATCGAGCCTACTAGCGGTAACACCGGTATCGGTCTTGCTGCCGTTGCAGCTTCCAGAGGTTATCGGGTTATTCTTACCATGCCCGAGACCATGAGCATTGAGCGCAGAAATCTTTTGAAGGCATACGGTGCAGATCTTGTTCTGACCGAAGGTGCAAAGGGGATGAAGGGTGCCATTGCAAAGGCACAGGAATTGGCAGCAGAAACCCCCAACAGCTTTATTCCCAGTCAGTTTACCAACACTGCAAACCCCACCGCACACAGAACCACCACCGGCCCTGAAATCTGGAACGACACAGACGGTAAGGTTGACATTTTTGTTGCAGGTGTTGGTACCGGCGGAACCGTATCCGGTGTTGGTGAATACTTAAAGTCTCAAAATCCCAATGTCAAGGTAGTTGCCGTTGAGCCTGCCGGCTCGCCCGTACTTTCCAAGGGGACGCCCGGCCCTCATAAGATTCAGGGTATCGGCGCAGGCTTTGTACCGGATACACTCGATACAGAGATTTATGATGAAATCATCACGGTTGAAAATGAGGATGCTTTTGAAACAGGCAGAGCACTTGCCAGAGGCGAAGGCTTGCTGGTCGGTATTTCTTCCGGTGCAGCGGTCTTTGCTGCAACGGAGCTTGCAAAGCGTCCTGAAAACAAGGGCAAGGTGATTGTCGCCCTGCTTCCCGACACCGGTGAGAGATATTTGTCTACGCCGATGTTTGCGGAATAAGTTATTTTACCAATTACCGCATTTCCGCTACAGAGAAAAACAGGCAGAAGCTTGCTATCGCTTCTGCCTGTTTGCATTTAGATCATGTAATCGTTGGAATAGAGTTCTCTCTGCCGGTCTAAGACATCCTGCAAGGTGATACTGTCGAGATACTCATTGATCACCTTATTTAGCCCTTGCCAGATAGGGAGCGTGATACAGTCTGCACTGCGCTCGCACTGGTTGGGGTATTGATCCAGGTAGGAAACCGGAGCAAGACTGCCTTCCGTGAGCCGTAAAATGGTTCCGATTGTATATTTACTGTGTGCTTGTGCAAGCTTATATCCACCCTGAAAACCGCGGTTCGTTTGCAGAATATCCGATCTATTTAAGATGGGTACGATCTGTTCCAGATACTTTTTTGATATCCCTTGTCTTTCCGCAATATCTTTTAAAGCAATAAATCCGTCATTTTTATGCTCTGCAAGGTCTATCAGCATACGCAAGGCATATCTTCCCTTTGTAGATATCTTAATAACATACACCTCTTATAGTATTATGGATTTCATAATACTATAATAACATGTGTTTTATAGGTTTTTTCAAGGGAAATTTTTTCGTCCTTTGCATCTTTTTGTTGTATGTGTTTGCGCTTTAACGAAGTTCGTTCAGGTAACCGGCGATGCATTCGGCAGCTAAGCTAAGCCCGTATTCTGCTTCGGAAAGGGTGTTGCCGCTGGAGCCGGTTTCGATAATCATACTCCCGTGGGTGGTGTGACCGTTGAACCGTTCCTGGCGGAGATTGATATGGCGCATGAGGGTGGGATATTTCTGATTGATGGCGTTTTGAAAGTGAATGGCGGTTTTCAGATTTTCCCGCCAATTGGGATGGTATAGTCCCTTCTCGTCCGTACCCACCACAAACATCAGCTGAGCGGCGTCTTTTCCATTGATTTGGGTCAGAGGCTTTGCCTTGGTGTTGTCACTGTATACAATGGAATCCCGGTGGATGTCAAAGACCACCTGGATGGAGGGGTACTGCTTCAGGTAATCCTCGATTGCCGTAAGGGAATGAGCGTAGGAGCCGTTGAAGGAGGGATAGTCATGAAGGTTGGTGTCATGAATGGTAGCAATCCCCTTACTGTTAAAAATATTACAGAGGGTTTTCCCTACCCGAACCACGTTTTCGTTAAGGTTTTGGCTTCGGTCGCCGGCGGTGATATCGTAGACGGTACTACCCTCCGGGGAGTAGGCCTCGGTGGCGTGGGTGTGAATCACCAGCACCTTGGGGCCGGAGACAGACATATCAATAGAAGGAGCGCTTGCCAACATTTCGTCAATATTGACACTGTAGGAGGTTTCGTTGCCCAGAATAATTTTGCCGCTTTGGCTCTTGTCAGCGGCAGCATCAATGACCTTGATGGGGGCTTGATTTTCCTCCAATATGACATTGGGAGTGGATGTGGCAGTGGGCGTGGGAGTAGAAGTAGGAGATGTTCCAGCGGTATTGGGCAGTCTGTCTGCTGCCAGCTTGGCAACCCCGGTTGCCTGTACCTGCTCCATCAGGGGAAGTTCCGCCGTTAGAATTTCATAGGGAGCGTTGGGCTCGAAGTTCAAAAACAGTGCCAGGCTTTTTTTCAGCCGGGTTTGGAGGGCTGTCAGTGTTTCCGTATAGCCATTGTTGGCGGCACCGGCTGCCGGAAAGACGTTCTGGATGATGGCTTTGGGCGTAAAGGAAGCACCGGAGGTGAGAAGCCGTCCGGAAGTAATTTCCCAAAATGTCAAAAATAGCAGAATCCCCAGAAGGGTGATGCCAGCCAGACGTTTGATGCACTTTTTCCCGTCAATCACAATGGTTTTATAGGTTTTCATAGGTTCCTCCGGCTTGTCTAAGTGTGTAGTAATTATTCTATGAGGAAACTTATGATAATAGAACAAGACCGGGTGGGAAAACCCCGCCCGGTCAAGGATATCTAACTTATTTTGGCATAGTAAAGGTGAAGGTCGAGCCTACATCCGGCTCGCTTTCGACGGTGACCGTCCCCTTGTGGCAGTCGGCAATCCACTGTACCATGGAAAGACCCAGCCCCATACTGTTGTTTTTATCGCTGCTTCGGGCGGAGTTCGCCTGATAGAACCGTTCCCAGATCCGCGGTAAATCTTCGGCAGAGATGCCGATGCCGTTGTCTGCCACTGAGAATGTAACGGTGTTTGCGTCCTCGGTCAGCACCACATGAAGTTTGCCGTTTTCTCTGCCGTACTGATAGGCGTTGGCAATCAAATTGATAAACAACCGTGCCAGCAAAAACCGATCCGCTTTGGCGGTGACGCCGGGGGCAATTTCACGCAGCATACAGATGCTGCCGGGATGAATATCCTCTTGTTCGTCACAGACAAAGGAGAGCAGCTCGGAGATATCCACATCCTCCATGGTGATTTGCTGGGTGTGATTGTCCATCCGTGACAGAGTCAGCAGTTCAGAAATCAGCTTGGACATCTTGTCTGTCTGTCGCTTGACCGCCGTGACAGATTCCCGGAACTCCTCCGGGGTTTTGGCACATTCCAGCATATATTCACACTCTGAGGTAATCACCGCAACTGGTGTTCTCAGCTCATGGGAGGCATCAGAGGTGAACTGTTTTTCCCGTGCCAATATTTGCTGAATCCTATCTAGCATGGCATCAAAGGTGGTTGCCAGCCGGGTAAATTCGTCATTGCCCCTTTGCAGCCCGATACGGCGGGAAAGGTCTTTGCTCTCGATGATTTCCTTGGCGGTGCGGCTCATCCGATCCACCGGACGGAGTGCACGCTTGAGGATGAGATATCCCCCTACTGCCGGCGCCAGAATCAGGGCAATGGTCAACAACAGGTTGGTTTTGAGGATGGAGCTTAGGGTATAGTTCTCATCCGAAAGAGAAATGACACCCCGTACCCAAAAAGAATCCTGATTTCTGCGATGGATCTCCCGGTCAAAAACGTAGTACTTTTCGCCCTCATAGGTGCGCAGTTGCAGGGTATTATCCGCAAAGCCCGAGGTGTCCACAAAGGCGAAGGGTAGTGAACCGCCGATAAGCTGGAAGTCCTTGTCGTACAGTGCCATATGCACGCCATTTTCGTAATACATGAAATCCGGCAGACGAGGTGTTTCCTGTCCGGGAATATTCACACGGTGTGAAAACTCCGACACCGTTCTGGTGATGCGATTGGAAACATCTCTCTCTATCATGTTTTGCCCAACTGAAACCGTGGCAAACAGAACCACTGAGGACACCAGAACCATAGCCAGCGTATACCACAGCGTGACGCTTAATTTAATAGAAAGCCTGCGCATAAAAATCTCTCCCCTCGTTTCGGCTAGCCCTGACTGCGCAGTACATAGCCTTTGCCCCGGATGGTATGGATCAGCTTAATATCATGGCCGTCGTCAATTTTCTTCCGGAGATAGCGGATGTATACGTCGATGATGTTGGTGCCGCCGGTGTAGTCAAAGTTCCAGACGTGATTTTCAATCTTCTCCCGGGAGAGCACAATTTCCTTATTGCGAAGCAGGTATTCCAGAATGTCAAATTCCTTAGCGGAGAGGGCAATGACCTCGCCGCCGCGGGTGACAGTGTGGGTTTCGGTGTTCATGACCAAATCTGCAACCTGAAACAGGTTGGTGGGATTGCCTGCTGCCTTGCGGGTCATAACCCGCAGCCGTGCCAAAAGCTCCTCAAAGGCAAAGGGCTTGACCAGATAATCCTCGGCTCCGGCGTCCAGCCCTGCCACCCGATCCTCAATACTGTCCTTGGCGGTTAAAAACAAAACCGGTGTACTGTCTTGTTTGGCACGCATGGTTTTGAGCACCGTGAGTCCGTCTGCCTTTGGCATCATAATATCCAGAATCACAACGTCAAACTCCCCCATGTCCAGACAGGCAAGGGCTTCCTCACCGTCAAAGCAGCTATCCACACAGTAGCCTTCGTTTTCCAGCCGTTTGGTGAGAACCCGGTTGAGATCCCGTTCGTCTTCTGCAACCAGAATCCGCATAGTATCACCCCTTTTTCTGTACTTTAACAAAGAAACATGAAAATAAAATTAAAACACGGTAAATTATTTGTGGTATCCCAGAACCACCCGGGGGTTGCCGGATAAATCCTTTAGCAGGGTAACCTGTGTATAGCCCTGTTCCTCCAGGAGTGCCGGTACGGACTGACCCTGGTCATAGCCAATCTCAAAGGCGAGAAGTCCACCGGAGGACAAGGGCGCATGCTTGCTGATATATTGATAGAAGATAAGTCCGTCTGTGCCGCCGTCCAGAGCTGTCTTTGGCTCGAACAAGCGCACTTCCTTTTGCAGATGGTCAATCTCCGCCGTTGGAATATAAGGGGGATTGGAGACAATCACATCCGGCGGCGGAAGAGGAGGCATTCCTTTCAGAATGTCATGATTCACAAAGTGGATGCGCTCTGCCAGACCGTACCGTAAGGCGGTGCGCTTTGCGGTGTCCAATGCTTTTTGGGAGATATCCAGCTCCGTGACGGAAAGGTGTTCGCACGCATGGGCGAGGGTAATGCCGATGCAGCCGCTGCCGCAGCCAATGTCCCAAAGGCGGCAGGGATTTTGGGTATCCACGTGTGCTAAGACCGCCTCCACCAAAACCTCCGTATCCGGACGGGGAATTAAGGTGGAGGGATTGACGTAAAACTCCAAATCCATAAAGGGTGCCACTCCTACCAAGTAGCGGACGGGTTCACCTTGAATCCGGCGCTGTGCCAAGGCTTCCATGTCGGCAAGGACTTCTGCGGAAACATCCCGGTTGTCCAGGAGCAATTCCGTTTTCGTCAGCCCAAGCTTGTGCATAAGAAGAAGTCCCGAATCTGCTTCGGGACTTTCGATATTATGCTCGATCAATAAATTCCGCAGGTGTCTGCGAAGCTCTTGCAGGGTCATAGCAATCACCACTTGTCTTCTTCTTTGTTTTCTGGAACGACCGCGGTTAGAGCGGCGATAGCAACCTCTATCATGCTATCCTCCGGTTCGTTGGTGGTGATGCGCTGGAACCACATACCCGGCGCACTGATGGCACGGGTAAACTTGTTGTCATGACGGCCGGCAAATTTAATGATTTCATAGGATAAGCCCGCCACAATCGGCAACAGAAGCAGACGAAGCACCATGCGGGTAATCACCCAGGGAATGGCGGCCAGCCATGCACCAATCACGGGAATGGCGGCGAAGGTTTGCTCGTCCCAAGGGATGATAGAGAACACCAGAATGCTGATGACCATAACAATCAGCAAAAAGCTGGTGCCGCATCTGGGATGGAATCGGGATTGCTTGCGGACGTTTTCTACGTTCAGCTCCAATCCCTTCTCGTAGCAGAAGATGGACTTGTGCTCGGCACCATGGTACATAAAGACGCGCTTGATGTCCTTCATCTGTGATACCAGAGAGAGGTAACAGATAAAGATAACAATACGAACTGCACCTTCAATGAGGGTCAGTAGAACGTGACTGGAAATCAACGGCCGTAAAAAGCCTGTGATAAAGGTGGGGAGCAGAATAAACAGACCCACGCTGAACAGTAGAGAGAGAATTACCGAACAGTAAAGAACCACATTCATGGCTTTTTCCGAGTCCAGCTTTTTCTCCAGCCAAGCCTCAAACTTGGAGGGTTCCTGCTCTACGGGCTCACCGTCCTCGTCCACCTCAAAAAACTGTGCCGAGAACATCAGGGACTTAACCCCAATAATCATGGAATCGAAGAAGTTGACGCAGCCCCGCACAATGGGGAACTTTACGAACTTTCCTTTGCGGATTTTACCTAAGCCCTGTTTATCTATAACAATTTCGCCGTCCGGCTTGCGGACAGCAGTGGCAATATGCTGCGGCCCGCGCATCATGACGCCTTCTATGACAGCCTGCCCACCGATAGAGGTTTTATGGGGACAGGAATTGCTTGTCTCTTTTGACATAAGTACACCTACTTTCTGAGAAATAAGTATAACATAGGCAGTTGTTTTTTTCAACCATAGATTTGTAAACTTTTCATGACATATGCTTTTTTAGGCGGTGTCCATAGCGCCCATGCAGTACCTGAATACAAAGCCCGGTAAAAATTCCGGCAATCATTCCGGTCATCAGCAGAAAGGGCAGATACCAAAAGACCTCCGGGGTTTTGGTCATCCATGCCGCGACAAAAGTCTGGATTAGATTGTGTGCCATGGCGCCCACGGCACTGATTGCCCAAATAGCAGAAACTCTGCATTTCCGAAGCAAAACCAGCTCCGCCCCAAGACAACCCATTCCCCCTGCCAAGGAGTAAAGAAGGGTGGAGGGATTTCCTGTCAGCAGTGCGCCCATCACAATGCGCGCCAGCAGAATCAGCAAGGTCTCTCCGGGGGAAAGATACAGGAGAGCAAACAGTGTAATCAGGTTGGCAAGTCCCGGCTTGACGCCGGGGACAGGCAGCAAGTGGGGAAGCTGCGCCTCCAGAACAAAAATGGCAAGTGCCACTGCGGTGAGCACACCGCACAGGGTCAAATGTTTGGTTTTCATGATGCACCTGCTTTCTCTAGTTGGTGACAGTATCGGCCTCGGTATCCGCCGAGGATTTCAGCTTGATGACCACCTTGTTGGGCAGACAGACGATGGGATAAACACCATTGTGGATTGCTCCCTGCCGGACGCAGAGCCGGTCAGGACAGTTAGCAGAATGCATGGAAATCTGCCCGGGCTCTGCCAGAACGACATTTTCCTTTCCGTCTGCGGTGATGCGAATTTCCCGTGGCTCTGTAAGGGCGTTTAAATCCACCGTCTCCACCAGAACCTCGTCTTGGTATATTTCTGCAATCAACGAATCCGGGCGCAGCTGCTGCGAAACCAGGATGCTGCACAGGCAAAGGAGCAAAATTCCACCAAAAAGAACGACCCAATGCTTGGCTTTCATAGCTGCATCACCCCTCCAATCAGTTGTTAAAATGAACAAAAAATCAAGGAAAAACGGCGTTAAATGAAGCCGTTCCTACTGAATCATACCGATTTTTCAGTTTTTTGTCAAGTTTTTGCCGGAAATGCTTGTTTTTTTCTTTTTCTTTATGTATAATAGGTGAGGTAACAGTGAGCGACAGATGCAGAAAGAAGGCTTTGGTTGTATGAATTACACAATGCTGACAGATTTTTACGAACTGACTATGGCAAATGGCTACTTCAAGGAGGGCATGCGTGATAAAATTGCCTACTTTGATATGTACTTCCGTCAGGCACCCGATGGCGCAGGCGTTGCCATTATGGCTGGGGTAGAGCAGTTGATTGCCTATCTAAAGAATTTGAAATTCACCGAGGAGGATATTGCCTTCCTGCGGGACAAGCATATGTTTGATGAGGAATTTTTAGATTACCTGCGCAACTTCAAATTCTCCTGTGATGTGTGGGCAATTCCCGAGGGGACACCAATCTTTCCCAATGAGCCGCTTGTCACCGTGCGCGGCCCCTTGATTCAGGCGCAGTTCGTGGAGACCATGATTCTGCTGACAGTGAATCACCAGAGCCTGATTGCCACCAAGAGCAACCGGATTGTCCGTGCAGCAGGTGAGGTTCCCGTGATGGAGTTTGGCTCCCGGAGAGCCCAGGGATACGACGGGGCAATCTATGGCGCAAGAGCGGCATACATTGGCGGTGTTGCAGGAACGGCGTGTACCATTTCCGATGTGATGTTCGGCGTTCCGGCACTGGGAACCATGGCGCATAGCTGGGTGCAGGCATTTGACAGTGAGTATGAGGCCTTCAAGGCTTATGCCCAAGCGTACCCCGAAAATTGTACCCTCTTGATTGATACCTATAATGTATTAAAGAGCGGTGTGCCCAATGCCATCCGGGTCTTTAATGAGGTATTAAAGCCCTTAGGAATCACCAATTGCGGTGTGCGGATTGACAGCGGCGACATTACTTATCTTACCAAGAAATGCCGTAAAATGTTGGATGATGCCGGCTGGGAAACCGCCAAGATTGTGGTTTCCAATTCTCTGGACGAGTATATCATCCGTGATATTCTGCAGCAGGGAGCTAAGATTGACTCCTTTGGGGTGGGCGAGCGGTTGATTACCTCCAAGTCCGAACCGGTATTCGGCGGTGTATATAAGCTGGTGGCAGTGGAAGAAAACGGTGCAATCCAGCCGAAAATCAAAATCAGCGAAAACGTCATTAAGATTACCAACCCCTATTTTAAAAAGGCTTACCGTTTGTATTCCAAAGAAACGGGAATGGCGATTGCAGATGTGCTGACTGCCTATGACGAGACCATTGATACCAGTCAACCATACGAAATTTTCGACCCCAGAAATACCTGGAAGAGAAAGACCATCAGCGACTTTGAGGCAAAAGAGCTGCAGGTGCCCATCTTCCAAAACGGCGAATGCGTTTATGAGTCTCCTTCTCTTCAGGAGATTCAGACCTATTGCAGAGAAAGCCTGGATACCATCTGGGACGAGGTCAAACGGTTTGAAAACCCCCATGAATATTATGTGGATTTGTCCCAGAAATTATGGGATATCCGCTATAAGCTATTATCAGAGCATAACTAGAGAGGAATTGCCTAACCTTATGGTTTAGCGCGTGTAAAATAAAGAGACACAAAGAAAGGATTGGTGGAAACCATGGATAGCACTATCGAGTCTTATAACCTTGGACGACTTGGCGTTATCGGAATGAAAGGCTGCGAGGAGATGACCCACAAGATCAATGAACATCTCCGCAAATTTAACGAAGGAAAGAATGATGAGATTGAATCCTTTATTCTTCCCACCAATTGCCCCCGGTTTGGTACCGGTGAAGCAAAGGCAATGATTTTGCATTCCATTCGTACCCATGATATTTATATTGTAATGGATGCATTTAATTATAGCGTTACCTATAATATGTACGGTCAGGAGCATCCTATGAGCCCGGATGATCATTATCAGGATTTAAAGCGTATCATCTCTGCTATGGGCGGTAAGGCAAAGCGGATTACCGTGATTATGCCTATGCTCTATGAGGGCCGTCAGCACAAGCGGGTTTCCAGAGAGTCTTTGGACTGCGCCATGATGCTGCAGGAACTTTCCTCCATGGGCGTGGATAACATCATCACCTTTGATGCCCATGACCCCAGAGTGCAGAATGCCATTCCGCTTGGCGGCTTTGAGAATATACATCCTACTTACCAGATGATTAAAGCGTGCATGAAGTACGATCCGTCTATTCTGCTGAATCCGGACAACACCATGATTATTTCTCCGGATGAGGGTGCAGTCGGCCGTTGTATGTACTATTCCTCGGTTCTGGGTACCAATCTGGGTATGTTCTACAAGCGCCGTGACTACTCCACCGTGATTGACGGTAAGAACCCCATTGTTGCCCATGAATATCTGGGTA
>JAXJVM010000097.1:0-3285 GCA_036308515.1 Clostridia bacterium
GTTAACAAGCAGTTCGAAAACTTGAATTTGGCCGGCAGTGCCGGCTGACAATGCGTTACGGACTGGATCGGTTGAATCACACCATTGGGCCCACTCGACCGGTCGCTAGCTTCCGCTCGGCATATGGAATTCGATGGAATATGTAGGGGTGGTCACTGACCGACCACGGGCGAACACAGTTCGCCCCTATCTTCCGCTCGGCGTATGGAGTTCGACAAACTTGAATTTGTAAAAGAGGTGAAAGAGATTGCGTTATGTTGAATACGGAAAAGAAAACGACAACATAATTCTTCTTTTGCACGGAGGCGGTTTGTCATGGTGGAATTATGAAGAAGTAGCAAAATCTCTTCAAGATGATTATCATATAATCCTGCCAATATTGGATGGCCACGCAGAAAGTGATAAACCTTTTACAACCATAGCAGATAATGCTGCTGAAATCATCACCTTTATTGATACACATTTGGGAGGTTCTGTTTTTCTAATTGGTGGTTTATCCTTAGGTGGGCAGATTTTACTGGAGATTTTGTCGCAACGCAACGATATTTGTAAATATGCCATCATTGAAAGTGCGCTGGTTATACCCTCAAAACTAACGCATTCTATGATTAAACCTGCATTTGGAAGTTGCTATGGGTTAATACAGTACAAATGGTTTTCTAAACTGCAATTCAAGTCGCTGAAAATAAAATCTGATTTATTTGACCGTTATTTTAGAGATACCTGTGCCATATCCAAGAAAGATATGGTTGCTTTTTTGCAGGCAAATTCGTTATATTCCTTAAAGAAATCCATAAAAAACTGTACTACAAAGGTTTATATATTTGTTGGCGAAAGGGAAAATATCGCAATACAAAAATCCGCCAAAATAATTCATCAAGCTTTGCAAGAGAGCGTATTACATGTCCTTCCTGAGTTGTATCACGGTGAGTTTTCTATAAATAAGGGTATAGACTATGCAAATAAAATACGAGAGATAAACGGATACTGACAAGTTTCAATTTGGTGAACTGTTAGACAAACTTGAAATTGGCGAATAGATAAAAAACAGCCGCAGGCCTAATGGTCAGCGGCTGTTCGGTTTTTTGTCATGTTATTAGTGCGTTATAGAAATGTTGTCTGTCATACAGAAATTGCTCCGAATACTTCTTAGCATTGGTATTGCGGGTATACACAACGTGAAACGCATGAGGCTCGGTCAAGACGTCAACGGTAAATGTTCCGATATTTTCGTCTTTGGCAACAACGGAATCATACACAAAGCTGATACCGATCCCGGCAGCTACCAAAGCTTTAATAGCAACGAAACTGCTGATGGACACCGTTCTGGAAAAATCGTTCAATTCGTAGCCGGAGGCAAGCAAACGTTCTTCGAAGATCCGACGTGTACCGGAACCCTCTTCCCGGACGATAATCGTTTCCCGCAGCAAGTCCTCAATTGCGACTTGCTTTCCGCATAAAGGACTGCTCTTTGCACAGATCCCCACAAAGGGCTCCATCCGTAGCAAATAGGAATCGTACTTGGTTTTGCTGAACGTGCCTTCAATTACGGCAAAGTCCAGTTGATTCTCGTCAAGCATTTGCAGAAGATGCTTGGTGTTATCCACCACAAGGGAAATCTCGTGACTGGGATCACGGAGATATTCTTTGATGGAATCGATCAGCACATAGTCGCCGATGGTCTTGGTTGCACCGATCCGTAACTTCAGGCGCTTCTTATCTGAAATTGCCAGTTGAAGTTCCTCAAATTGGTATTGCTGAGAAATGGCATATCGCTCCAGCAGCAGGCATTTTTCTGTTTTATGCAGAGTGTGACCATCATAAGTAAAGAGCTTTGTCTGCAGCGATTGTTCCAAAGCCTGGATCTGCTTGGTAACAGCGGGCTGAGAAAGGTGAAGGCGCTCCGCCGCCATTCGGTAATTCATCGTTTGGCAGAGTGTCAGAAATGTATGTAGTTTCGGATCCATATTGCTCCTCCGATAATTTTAAGGAATTGACATATTCCATATAATAACTTCATTTTATCACAATTCTATGGTAAAATAAAGAAAAAATTCAAAGGAGTACCATTATGACCCCGAAAACAAAAGAACGCTTGCTGTTTCTGTTGGGCATTGCCATCTGCTTTGCAGTAGCTGGACTGTCTGTGCTTTTAGAAAAGCTGATTCCCGGAGAGCTTCTGGGTGCATCCATCATCGCCTTGTTTATGGGTACGATCGTCAACAGCTTTTTCCATCCGAAATGGATTCAGCCTGCGCTCAAATTTACATCTAAGAAGATTCTGAAAGCAGCGATCATTCTCTTGGGTGCATCTCTGTCCGTTAGCACAATTTTGTCCGTTGGCAAGATGACCTTCTTTGTGATGATCTTCACCTTTGCCATGTGCTTCGGTGCAGGCTTCTTTATCCGCAAACTGTTTGGCCTTAACTGGAAGTTGAGCAACCTGATCTCTGCCGGTACCGGCATCTGCGGCGGCAGCGCCGTGGCAGCCATTGCGCCGGTCATTGATGCCGATGACAAAGATATCGCATTTGCCATGTCCTCCACCTTCCTTTTTGATATGGTGATGATCGCACTGTATCCGCTGATGGGCAAGGCACTGGGCATGTCCGATATTGCCTACGGTATTTGGGCAGGTACTTCTGTGAACGACACCGCCAGCGTGGTGGCTTCCGGTTATGCCTTCTCCGAAGCCGCCGGCGACTTTGCCACCATGGTCAAGCTGACCCGCACCATTGCTATTATTCCTACCGTGTTGGTGTTTGCGTGGATCGGTGTGCGCATGAAGAAGAAGGAAATGCAGGCCACCGGCGACGGCAAGAAGGTGAACATGATGAAGATCATCCCCTGGTTCATCGGAGGCTTCCTGCTTCTTGCTATCGCCAACAGTGTGGGATTGATTCCGGCGACTGTATCCGGCATGATGAAGAGCACCAGCAAGTTCCTGATGGTCACAGCCCTGGCTGCCATCGGCTTAAATACCAGCCTTACCGATTTCAAAAAAGCCGGTCTCAAGCCTATGTTCTATGGTGTCACCATCGACACACTGGTGACCCTAACTGCCCTTGCGGTAATTTGGTGTATGGGGCTTATGTAAGAACAGAGAATCCGCGTTAATCAGTTCGACAAATTCCAATTTGTCTAACAGATCGTTACACTTGATCTTAAAGCAAGGTAACAAAACCCGGAACAATTACCTTGAACCATTCCCGACCATTTATCACCACTGATAAGATTTTGATAAGCATCCATCGTATAGCTATGATAATATGGATAGTCAAAATA
>JAXJVM010000098.1:0-22415 GCA_036308515.1 Clostridia bacterium
GGGAAAGGGCGGCACAGGGAACAAAGTCCTTGCCGTCGTGGGAGATGCTGACAGTGACGGTGGTGTCCATCTCCTTGTCCAGAAGCAGCCACAGTGCCCGGACACCCTTGTGGAGCAGGGTATCGTAGGTCAGGGGCTGGGTGGTCATGCCCCAGCATACCTGCTCGTCTCCTTGGGCGAAGGCCCAGATGCCGTCCTCACAAACTCCGTAGAGTCGGTTCCCGTAGTGGAGAAATCCCAGAAAGTGGGTATCGTCCTCCCGATGCCAGAGGGCTTTCTCCGGGTCGTAGACCAGCAAATCCCGGTCTCCGTTTGCCCGGCAGGCAGAGACGAAATAGCGCACCCCGTCCGTCCCTGCCGTGCCGGAGGTATATTCCACAGGCAACTGGGGACTAACGCCGTAAGGCTCGCCCCCGTTGTAAGCGCAGAACCCTGCGTGGGAAAGGTAGTATAATACCCCTTTCAGCTCTGCAATGCTTCGGCCGTCAATACAGCCCCCTGCGGTTTGTTTGGGAATGGAATAGTTCTTCGGCCCGTCCCCGTACACATGGTGAATACAGTCATGCTTGAATGCCACCACCGCGGAGCGGTAGCTGACAATGCCGGTAAAGCTGCCCGGGGTGCCGATGACACTGTACCAGCTATCGTCCCCCAACCCCTGAAAGGAATGGAAGTTGCAGCAGTCACCCAGCTTGGAGGCGTACAGGTATTCGCCGTTTTGGTCGGTGCCCCATAGCCGGTTGTTATGAACGCAGATGTGGTTCATATCGGGAATACTGACCTTTACAGTGATGGTGCCTGCCTCGGTGGTATTGGTGAAGAGTGCCTTGGAACCGGATTTGGTGTAAAGCAGTAAATCCAGGCGGTTGGCGGCGCTCTTGGTCACCACTGCGCTGACAATGGCGTCTGCTGCAGCAAAATCCTTTCTTCCTTGCAGGGAATAGGTGTTGTTCTGACTGTTGGAGCAGCCCTCAATGACAATGCTGTCCCCGGCAGAAAACCGGTCAAAGCCGCCGCCGGTTTTGCTCAGGTATGCCGTGTAAGCACCGGTGAGCTCGTTGTAGGACGAATAAAAGCGCACGCCGCTGAGGGAAAGGGTGTTCTCCATGCTCGTTAAGGTCTGGCTTACCTCCCCGGTGTCCGGATCGGGAAGATAGTTGTAGTAAAGCTTATCCGGGAAGATGCAAATCTTCCCACCAAAATCGGCAATGGACTTCTCGCCGGGAGATAGCACCTCTGTGCCAATGCGGCTTCCCTGATAGTAGAATCCGCCGTCCTTGACCCCGGTAAAGGCGGAAAGCGGCTCGCCGGTGTATTCCGGCAGAACCCCGGCGGTGATGCCGATGTCAGCCACCACCAGCTGACGGGATTTTCTGGGGGTCAGTGCCGGATATGCGTCGGCGGATAAATTTTCCGACTGAGAAAGACTGCCCGCGGCGGCCTTGTCACGCAGATCCAGACCGCCGAACCGGAGCATCAGTGCGGTTTTGTCGTCTTTGGTGTCTAAAAACGGCAGAAACATGAACATTCCTCCTTTACCAGTAGCGCCTGAATCTCGAAAGAGGATTCAGGGTGCTCCGGGCTTTGTAGTTGCGGCGCAGTACGTCGTATAAGGTGTTGTACTGCGCCATGTGTGCGCCATAGGCGGTGTAATCGTGATCATACAACGCCATCTTGGCAAGCAGATATTCCACGTACATACCATCGTAGGGGGCTTCGTCCACCTCGGTGTGGTCATCAATGACCCGCCGAAGTGCCAAAGGTGCCGCCGTCTGGGGGGTAAAGGTGTCCTCCCCCACCATAATGCCGTCATAGACCGCATCCAGAACATAACAGATACCTGCCTGGCTCCAGTCCGGCGTATCCTCGGGGCTTTCGAGAGCTACCCATTCTAAGGTGTCACCTGCCGCAAAGGGCGGCTCGGGGATCTTGATAAAGTTTTCACTCAGGTCGAATTCCCCTTGAATCGTAATGTTCCGGACAGGATAGGGCTGTTCCAGAAACACCAGTTTCAGCTTGCCGGGAGCAGCGACCGCCGTCTGACCTACCAGAAAGGAGCGGAAGTCCAGCTTGTCCATGGGCTGACCGTTCAGGTAAGCCACTTCTACATCCTCAAAGCTGAGGTTGTCCGGTAACTGAATGTCCTCCGGACTGCTGACGGTGGTTTCGATGGTGGTGTAGACCTTCTTGATATCCCGGCGAATGCTGGCGGTAACCTCGTCACACCAGCGAAGCTTTTCCTCAAGGGTGTACGGATTGGGGCAGAACATGTCTGCCATTTCGATGACCTTCATAAGCTGCATGTGCGTCACCTATCCTTTCAGACTTTCCACATAGGCCTGTGCCTCCAGCTCCTGCTTGTGACTGCGTTCCAGCACCAGGGCAACCGAACGCGGTACCATAACGGAAACGCCTCTCTGGATTTGATAGTTGATACCGTTGACAGTGACAGTCACGTCATCCTTGTAACGGCTGTTGTCCTTCATGAGCATAACGGGCACCAACTCCTTGTAGTAAGCCTCTGTGGATTGTTTGTTGATTTTTGCCATAGTAAAACCTCCTTGTAAATTCAGAGAAAAGATAAGAATGAAGAGAGAATAGAAGAGGGAGAAACACGCAGGCGTGTTTCCAATGATTCAAAAGCATCGCTTTTGTACCTTATCTCTTCACTTTTCTCTGTGTTTAATAACTACACGTTGTTTCTACTCTCACCATAAACTCCGGAGAAAGAATTTCTGCGGTCTGGGTAGCTTTCCAGCCAACGGTACTTCTCTGATCCAGAGGGTCGCCGGTACCGGCACTGCCCTTCTGCTTGAGAATGGTGGTCAGACCGCCGCCGGTAATTGAGGTTACGCCGTAGGCGTTCTGTCCCAGGAACAGGGTAGAATAGATGTCTCTGCCCTCTGCACCTGCACCGGCAGGATAGATGACAGAATCCGGGGTAACGGAAGCGTCAGGGGTTTCTGCCAGAGTAATGGTGGCGGAGCCTGCCTCGCCGGCGGTAGCACCGGTAATGGCATAGTCAAAGCCCTGAATCTGAATCTTCTTGCCGTTGATATAGGTCACATCCTCATCGGTCAGTTCCTCGCGCAGGGTAATGGTGCTACCGTCTACCGCAGCCACAGTCAATACCTCCGGGTCGCCTTTGGTGAGGGTCTCAGGGTTGCGCAGATAACCTGCACGGAACACCTTGGCCTCGGTGGATTCCACAAAGACAACACCGTGAATCTTACCGATGACGCCCTTGTACCAGTCCTCGGGGTCCACGTTCTGCTTGACCGCCTTCCATTCCGGGTCGTTGGTCAGGTCGTTGGCAACATCCGGGTGAATGATTGCCACATAACAGCCGTCCTTAAAGGGCGTGGCGTTGTTCCGCTTCAGGGTGGCAACGGCACGCTTTACTGCAGCTACGTTCAAATAGTCGTTCTCCTCGTAGGCGTCCTTGCCGCCTACCAGCAGGTTGCGGTCGGCTTTGCCGTTGCCGTACTGGACGTTGGTGCCGGCATTGACCTTCTCACGGATGACCGTGTCTAGGGTTCTGCCTGCCTGGTCGCCCAGGACGTTCTGGGTCTCGCTGATGACCGCGTCCACCGAGGACAGGGTCAGCATATCCGACATGGTCACATAGTCACCGTACTGCTCCACGGTGGATTCAACGGTGGTGACGTTCAGGGTATTACCCTTGGGGGTTACGCCCTCGGTCAAGGGTGTCAGTGCCTTGGGCAGAGGACTGAACCGGCGGAACTCGATGGTCTTGCCGGAGCCTGCCGGAATGGGCTTCTGCTGACCGAACTGCGCATGCACCAGTTTGGGGCTGGCAAAGCGAATCAGCGCACGGTCGTAGTAGGTTTTCATCTCCGGGGTCAGGTTGTTGCCGGAGAGGTTGGTTGTGGTGGTCTGCACATTGAGATTGTTCATAAACAAAATCCTCCTTTATTTTTTGTTTTTCCTTTCATGCCGGGGTTAAAAGGTGATTTTCTCACCGTTTCTTGCCCGTTCAATGATGGCGTCGACCTCTTTGTCTGAGAGGTCCTTGGGGTTCTTCTTGGCAATTGCCGGACGGTTCTTGGCGGTGCCGTTTTCCGGAACCCTCGCCCTGCGCGCCAGAAGCGCCTCCATACCCTCGGTGCGCGCCTGTTCCAGAAGCTCCTGGCGGTGTACCAGGAAGTAGGCGTCCTCCACCGACAGGTTGTTGCCCCAGACGTAGTTGACAAATGCCGGATTCTCCATCTCGGACTTCATGTCAAAGTCGGGGTTCTTGTGTGTGAACGCCTGTCTCTGGGCCTCAATTTCCGCAATGCGTGCCTCGATGGCAGGGTTGGTTTTGCCCTCAGTGCCGGATGCCTGTGCCTGGGGGCTTGGCATCTGTATGGACTGGGTGTTGGTGCTTGTCTTTGTCCCGGCCTGGGGCAAAGTACCGTTGGGGTCGGTGGGCAGCTGCTGCCGACCCTTTGTACCGGTAAAGTTGAACATAAAAATTCCTCCTTCGGAAATATTTTCGCCGCTCTCCTGCGACAAGAAGATTCTAGCACGAAAAATGTGACCAAAAGTGCCACAATGGAAACGGAAAATGAAAAGTGCGGAGCACATAATTCCAAAATCGTGTTGCGATTTTGCACCTTCAATTTCCACTTTCCACTCTCCATTTTTCATTTGTAAAATTAGTACAAATTTTTTAAAAAAACGCTTGCCGTCACCGCGGTGTTATGGTATAATAATTAAATTAAGAAAACACGAAAAAATTTGAAGTTGAAAAAGCATTTTCGCTTCCTTAAGAAGGGAGACTATCACCAATGAAAATTCTGTGTGATTGCGACAGACTGAACGAAGCCGTTTCGGCGGTATCCCGTGCCGTATCCGGCCGCAGCAGTCTGAGCGTTCTGGAGGGAATTTATATCAAGGCAGAAGCAAACGGCACCGTGACCCTGGTGGGCAACGATCTGGAAATCGGCATCGAGGCAAAAATCGACGCCACCGTTTCCGAGCCTGGCGAGGTTGTGCTCAACGCCAAGATGATTGCAGGTATTGTCCGTGCTCTGCCGGAGCCAAGGGTGAGCATCGAGGTCAATGATAAGCACCTGGCTCTCATTAAGAGCGGCGCATCCCGGTTCGAGATTGCCGGTATCTCCCCGGAGGAGTTCCCCGACCTGCCTGTGGTGGAATCGGAATATTCCATCCGCATCCCTTCCGGTCTCCTGAAGGAAATGATTTCTAAAACCATCTTCGCCGTGGCAATTACCGACAATAACCCCATCCTCACCGGCTGCCTGCTGGAAATCACCAAGCAGGGTCTGACCATGGTGGCGCTGGACGGTTACCGGATGGCAGTACGCCGGGCGGCAATGGAGAACGACTTTGAAGAAAAGAAAATGATTATCCCCGAAAAATCTCTCAGCGAGCTTGCCCGGATCTTGGGCGACGAGGAGGAAGTGCAGATTCATGCTACTGCCCGCCATGCCATTTTCATGTTTGAGAACTACCGCATGGTCACCCGCTTGATTGAGGGGAATTATATCAATTACCTGAGCGTCATTCCCAAGGATTACGACATTGAAATCGACTGCTCTGCCCAGCAGCTCACCCAGTCCATCCAGCGTGCGTCTTTGATTATCCTCAATGACGTGGTCAAGAACCCGGTGAAGTTCCTGATTGAGGACGGCAACATCAATATCTCCTGTACCACACCGGCAGGCTCGGTGGACGATAATATCCCGGTGGATATTAAGGATAAGGCACTGGAGATTGGTTTTTATAACAAGTACCTGCTGGAGGCATTCCGGGTCATTGATACCGACCAGGTCAAGCTGCAGTTCAAGGCCCCCACCACACCGTTGGTGATTCTGCCACCGGAGGGTGATTCCTATCTGTACCTGATTCTGCCTCTGAGACTGCGAGCAGACTGATGCAGGCAGTAAGGCTGGAACTGAAGGACTTTCGCAACTACGCCCAACAGGCGCTGGACTTTGGCGAAGGTGTGAATATCCTGTACGGGGATAATGCCCAGGGCAAAACCAACATCCTGGAGGCGGTATACCTGTTCTCTATGGGTAAGGCGAATCGTGCCCGGCGGGATGCAGAACTCATCCGCCACGGACAGGAAAAGGCGGAGCTGGCGTTGACCTTTTTGGACAAAGAACGGGAGAGCCGGGGAGAGATTACCCTGTTTGCCAACCGCCGTAAGGTCATTACCGTGAACGAAGTCCCCGTCCGTAAAAACAGCGAGCTGGTAGGCAGATTCCGGGTGGTCTACTTCGGACCGGAATATCTGGGACTGGTGAAAGAAGGCCCCAAGCAACGGCGCAAGAACACCGACATTCTGATTAGTCAGCTCAGACCCCGATATTTTTTCGCTCTGGGGGACGTGAAGAAGCTTATCGAGAGCAAAAACGCGCTCTTAAAGATGGACAGACCCAATCAGGCAATGCTGGAGATTCTCAATGAGAAGCTGGCGGCCGTTTCGGTGGAGCTCATTGCCTGTCGTGCCCAGTATCTGGAGAAAATTGGTACCATTGCCGCGGATATTCAAAAAGAGATTTCCGGCGGCAGCGAGACCCTCACCGTGAAGTATCAGTCCTGTATCGGTGACGTGCAGGGACTCAGCCGTGAGGAGCTTAAGGAACGGCTGGACAAGCGTCTTTTGGAGGTATGGCAGCGGGAGCTGGATATGCGTGAATCGGTGGTCGGCCCCCATCGGGAGGACATCGGCTACTATATCAACGACCGGGAGGCAAAGGCATTTGCATCCCAGGGTCAGCAAAAGACCATCGTGCTGGTGCAAAAGCTGGCAGAGGTGGCACTCATGCGCGAGGAAACCGGTGAGCTGCCGGTACTGCTCCTTGACGATATCATGAGCGAACTGGATAAGAAACGTCAGGGCTTTATCCTGAACCACATCCGGGATATGCAGATTCTCATTACCTGCACCGATGTGGACGGATTTCACCTGGACGGTGACGCACGGCTCTTCCGGGTGGAAAACGGAACAGTCACGGCGGAATAAATACGCAGAAAGGGGCAAAGAACGTGTATCTGCATCTGGGTAAGGATGTCTCGGTGAACACCAAGAACATCATTGCGATTCTGGACTTGGAAAGCACCTCTGTTTCCAAGCATACACGGGAATTTCTGAAGATTGTGGAGGAAGAAGGCTTCGTCCGCAACGTTTCGGAGGAAATCCCTCGCACCTTTGTGCTCTGTGAAATCAACGGACAATCGGTGGTGTACATCACCAATATTTCCTCCAAAGCCCTGGCAGGGCGGACGGAGCGATATGCATAAAAACTTGCTGTATCGTCAACACAGCCGACGAGAAAACAGAAAGGATCGATAACATGGCAGAAGAACATAACACTGAAGAAAAAATCTCCTTAACCGAGGAGCATATGACCAGCGTTCCGGTAGCAACCGAGTATGATGAAAATCAGATTCAGGTACTGGAAGGCTTAGAAGCGGTGCGCAAACGTCCCGGTATGTATATCGGTTCCACCACCACCCGGGGTCTCCATCATCTGGTGTACGAGATTGTGGATAACTCCATCGACGAGGCGCTGGCAGGCTATTGTACCGACATCACCGTCACCATCGAGAAGGACAACTCCATCACCGTCACCGATAACGGCCGTGGTATCCCCATCGGTATCCATCCCAAGGAGGGCATCCCTGCGGTAGAGCTGGTATTTACCAAGCTCCATGCCGGCGGTAAGTTCGGCGGCGGCGGTTATAAGGTCTCCGGCGGTCTCCACGGTGTGGGCGCGTCGGTGGTTAACGCTCTGTCCACATTCCTGGAAGTGGAAATCTCCAACGGTGAGCACGTGTACTACCAGAAGTACGAGCGCGGCAAGAAATGCGCCGACCTCAAGCCCATTGGTGATACGGACAAGACCGGTACGAAGGTACACTTCAAACCCGACGGCGAGATTTTTGAGGATTTGATTTATAACTTCGATACCCTGCTCCTTCGTCTTAGAGAACAGGCGTTCCTGAACGCCGGTATCCACATCATCCTCCGGGATGACCGTGACGATGCCCCTGAGGACAAGAAGGAAGAATCCCTGTGCTATGAGGGCGGCATCAAGGAGTTCGTAGCATACGAGAACCGTAACAAAGAGGCAATCCACCCGGATGTCATCTACGTCAACGCCGTACGTGAAACCTGCGAAGCAGAGGTTGCCATGCAGTATAACGACGGCTACAGCGAGAACATCATTAGCTTTGCCAATAACATCAACACCACCGAGGGCGGTACCCACGAGACTGGCTATAAGGCGGCACTGACCAAGGTCATCAACGACTACGCCAGAAAATACGGCTTCTTAAAGGACAATGACGATAACCTAAAGGGCGAGGATGTCCGCGAAGGTCTTACCTGTATCATCAGCGTTAAGGTCACCGAAGCCCAGTTCGAGGGTCAGACCAAGACCAAGCTGGGTAACGGCGAGATGCGTTCCTTAGTTGAGAAGATGGTCAACGAAAAGTTGGGCGAATTTTTCGAGGAGAACCCCGCCATTGCCAAGATTGTGGTAGATAAGGCGCTGACGGCCTCCCGTGCAAGAGAGGCGGCAAAACGCGCCCGTGAGAATACACGTCGTAAGAGTGCTTTGGAGAGCAGTACCCTGCCCGGTAAGCTGGCAGACTGCTCCGACAGAGACAATACCTATACTGAAATTTACATCGTCGAGGGAGATTCTGCAGGCGGCAGCGCCAAGCAGGGACGTGACCGCCGGTTCCAGGCGATCCTTCCCCTGTGGGGTAAAATGCTCAACGTAGAAAAATCCCGCATTGACAAGGTCTACGGCAATGACAAGCTCATGCCGGTAATCACCGCCCTGGGCGCAGGCATCGGGGACGAGTTCGACATCAGTAAAATCCGCTACGGCAAGGTGGTTATCATGGCCGATGCCGACGTGGACGGTGCCCATATCCGTACCTTGATGCTGACCTTCTTCTTCCGGTTCATGCGGCCGCTGATTGAGGAAGGGCACGTGTACATTGCCCAGCCGCCTCTGTATAAAATCAGCCGCGGCAAAACCGACCGCTACGCCTATACCGATGCGGAGCTGCAGGAGATTCTCGCCGAAATGGGCGAAGGTAAGCCTCCGGCAATTCAGCGGTATAAGGGTCTTGGTGAGATGAACCCCGAGCAGCTTTGGGAGACCACCATGAACCCCGAAACCCGTATTATGCTCCAGGTTAACCTGGAGGATGCCCGTCAGGCGGACGAGACCTTTACCATCCTCATGGGTGATAAGGTAGAGCCCAGACGGAAGTTTATTGAGGATTATTCCTCCACCGTACAAAATCTGGATATCTAAAGAGAGGAAGAAGCGCGATGATTCAACTGAAACACACGCATGTCATGAACCTGGAGGGTGCCATCCGGGGCGCCCGGAACCCCTTAAATAGCTGGAATCGCAGTGATAGCAGCTACGATGCCCAGGGGAACTATATCCTGGGTGCCAACGATTTGGATTTGGCAAAACGCCTTTGCAAGGCAGGTTCTGACCACCGTAAGTTTATGCGCCAGATTCTGGTGTCGGTGGATATCACCGCCCCCATGTACTGGTGGAAGGAGTTCGACACCTATAAGGTGGGCACCGTGGCAAACTCCACCAGCACCATGCATAAGATTCACAGTAAGCCCTTTGAGATAGACGATTTCAGCCATGACCATTTAAGCGACGGTGCTGAGCAAGCTCTGCTGGCATATATTGCCCTATTGGAGGAAAAACGCCTGTCCTTTGTGGAGACCAAGAACAAAGCAGACTGGTATGACATCATCCAGTTGCTGCCCTCTAGCTATAACCAGACCCGAACCATCACCATGAACTACGAAAACCTCATTAATATGTATTTTGCCAGACGGAATCACAAGCTTGCGGAATGGCATACCTACTGCGATTGGATTCTGTCTCTGCCCTATGCCAAGGAGCTTTTTTTACAAGATTGACGAATCTTGTAATCTAATGAAAGTTAGGCTTGACAAACCGGGGGGAGTCGTATTATTATAGGATTGTAAATATTTTTGAAGAGGTGAAAGAAATGGCTTATACTATTAACGATGATTGCATCAAGTGCGGTGCATGTGCTGGCGAATGTCCTGTATCTTGTATCTCCGAAGGCGATGCAAAGTACGAAATCAATGCTGACGAATGCATTGAGTGCGGAAACTGTGCAAACGTATGCCCGGTAGACGCTCCTCAGGCGTAAGCTGACTGACAAAAAGGGTGTACCAAGGTACACCCTTTTTTTCTTGCAAAGGAGAAACCTATGAACCCAACCCTATTCACCCAAGGCCTTAAAGCCCTGAAACTGACCGCAGAGGAGAACCAGATTGCGCAGTTTTCTGCCTATTCTGCTCTCTTAAAGGAATGGAATGAGAATATCAATCTTACCGCCATTGTGGACGATGACGGCATTGCCGTCAAGCATTTTTTAGACAGTATCCTGCCTCTTGCCCATGTGGAGCTTCCCCAGGGCGCTTGCCTGGCGGATGTAGGCACCGGTGCAGGCTTTCCGGGGCTTCCCCTGAAGCTCATGCGCCCGGATTTGCAGGTCACCTTGATTGATTCTCTGCAAAAGAGGATTCGATTTTTGGAGACCGTTTGTGATACCGTGCATCTTGAGGGTGTCACCTGTGTCCACGGCAGAGCCGAGGAATTGGGCAAGAATCGGGCTTATCGGGAGCAGTTTGATGTACTGGTTTCCCGTGCGGTGGCGAATCTCAAGGTGCTCTGTGAATACTGCTTGCCCTTCGTGAAGGTAGGCGGTGTCTTTGTGGCACTCAAAGCCCAGGAACTGGAGGAAGAGCTTGCGGAAGCGAAAGCCATGATAGGCTCTCTCGGCGGCAGAGTGGAACAGATTATCGAAGCCCCCTTGCCCCAGAGCGACATTGTCCGGAAGCTTGTGCTCATCCGCAAGGTGTCCCCCACGCCAACCCAGTTTCCCCGCCGGGCAAATAAAATTAAAACCGGCAAGTAAAATTACAAAAAAAGCTATGCAAACGAAAAATCGTCTGTATAGCTTTTTCTCATACACCCGGCTTGTGGGTGGATAGTGATAGTTTCAATACTTCCTTATCACTACCCATCCTAATGGACGGGGTTTTGTCATTCATTTTTTATTTACATTGCCATCCACTTCTGCAGCATCTTCCAGTACATCTGCAAGGGGTTGATGCGTTTGACTTCTTCCTGGGCGACAATTTCCTTCCGCCCAATCTCCTGCCCGTCAATGGTAAATACCACCTCCCCCAGCGGTTCCCCTGCCGCAATGGGCGCAGTGACAGACTCCGGCAGGGTAACCTGTGCCTCGACTTTGTCTCTGTTGCCCTTTTTTACAATAAAGCTGATGTTCTCTGCCGAGGGCGTGATGCTCTGTGCTACGCCACCCCAGACAGGAATCTCCGTCAGATGCAGATGCAGGCTCTCGCTGTCTGCCACCTCATAATTGGCAAAGCCGTAGTCCAAAAGCGCTGTGGCACTGCTGAACCGCTCTGCGGTGGAGGGTGCCGCCAGCACCACTGCAATCAGCTGCATCCCGTCTCTCTCCGCCGTGGCGGACAGACAATACTTCGCCGTACTGGTGGAGCCCGTTTTCAGCCCGTTGGCACCCTTGTAGAACCGAATCAGCTTGTTGGTGTTGGAAAGCCCGAATTGCCCGTCGCGCAGGGTATCCATCCAGATGGTGGTATAGTCAAAAATCTTCGGGTGCTTCAAAATCTCCCTGGAGATGGTGGCAACATCCCTGGCACTGCTGTAATGGTCGGTGGTTTCGTCCAGACCGTTGCAGTTGATAAAGTGGGTGTTGGCGCACCCAAGCTCAGCGGCACGCTCGTTCATCTTTTCTACAAAAGCCTCGTGTGTGCCGCAGATAAACTCTGCCATGGCAACCGCCGCATCGTTGCCGGAGGATACCACGATGGCCTTGAGCATATCATTGACGCTCATCTGTTCCCCCACCTCCAGAAACACCTGCGACCCTCCCATAGAGGCGGCGTTTTCGCTTGTGGTCACCATATCCTCCAGATGAATCTTTCCACTGTCCAAGGCCTCCATAATCAAAAGCATGGTCATGGTCTTGGTCACGCTGGCAATCTGCAGCTTCTTGTCGGGGTTCCATTCATAGAGCACCTCTCCGGTGGATGCCTCCATGAGAATCCCCGATTCCCCCTTAACCAGCTGGGTGGAAACGTCGGTGTCCACCTGGGTGGACGGTTCAGCAAGTGCGGAGACAGAACACACCAGGGTCAGTATCAGAATCATACAAAGCAAGGGCTTTGCGTGTGCGGTCATAGATATCCCTCCAAATCAGTAGTAGTACATATCTATGCTTGTATGGGAAAAATATGTTGCAATTTTTGGAAGAAAAATGTATACTATTGAAAAAGAGAGGGTGAAGCTATGGAACACCAACGTCTGGAGTTGATACGGAAAATCGAATATCCCGTACTGGGTCAACGGCCGGTGGAGATTCTCCGCAGCCGCCTGTACCGGGACACAGACACCCAACAGGTGATTCTCTATCTGGATATGCGCAACGTCAGCGGCAAAACCGTCACAGAGGCATATCTGGATTTGTGCTGCTTTGACGAGGACGTCAGCTTGATTGCCACCAAAAATCAGGAACCCTACGAAAAGCTTCATGTCCCCGATAACGGTGACTTCGGCAGTGAGACTCCGATACAGCTCTCGTCCCTGAGAACCTGCAGTATTACCGCTACGGTGCATAAGGTCTGCTTTGGAGACGGTACCGTCTGGGACTGCTACGAGGGAGAAACCGCCCCAACCGCCAAGAAACAACGCCTGCCGGGGCTGTCTAAGGAGTTGAAAGAGATCTGGGCACACACCGCCCAGGATGCGGCAAGCAAACGTCGCCTGGGTTGGATTCTGGCGCTGATTCTGGTCGTTGGCGCCCTCGGCGGCGGCATAGGCCTGTATCAGAGCCATCAGGAAACCACCCGGCAACAAGCCTTGCACTTGTTTCAAAATCGACTGTATACCGAAGCGGAGGCAACCTTTGCCTCCCTGAAGGGTTGGGTTCCCGGTACCTCTACGGAGGAAATCCGCTGGTATCAAGCCCTCTGCCGTATCCAAACCGGTGATATTTCCGGCGCGGTACAGCTTTTGGCTGCCCAGCCTGAGCACGAAACCAGTGTCAACTGCCTTCGGCAGTTAAATACCCTGCTTGCCATGACGGTTTCCGCAGGGGAAAACCATAGTGTGGGTCTTTGTGCCGACGGCACCGCCATGGCGGCAGGAGACGATACTGCCGGGCAGTGTCGGGTGTCGGATTGGCATAGCCTGGCAGGTGTTACTGCCGGCTGGAACCATACCCTGGGGCTGAAAGCCGATGGAACCGTGCTCTATGCCGGCGCTGAAAATACAGAATACGGCAAGGTTGCCGACTGGAAGAATGTGGTTGCCGTTGCCGCCGGTGAGCACCATTCCGTGGCAGTGCTAGGAAACGGCAGAGTGGTTGCCGTAGGGGATGATACCTACGGGCAATGCGACACCGCCGACTGGTCAGGGATTGTGGCGGTTGCCGCCGGAAGAAACCACACCGTTGCCCTCCGGCAGGACGGTACGGTGTATGCCACCGGGGATAACCCCACCGGCGGCTGTAATGTAGAAAAATGGCAGAACGTCATTGCCATTGCCGCCGGGGACGGCTTCACCCTGGGGCTCACCAAAGACGGTGCAGTCCTTGCCGCCGGGGATGGGGAACGCTGCGGCAACCTAACCGATTATACCAAGCATATGACCGCAGTCAGTGCAGGGGCAAGCCACGGGCTTGCTCTGGGAAGTGACGGCATTCTCCGTGGCAGCGGCAAGGATGACTGGCACCAGACCCAGGTCGGGCATTGGGAGAGCGTGCTCTCTGCCAGCGGCGGCAGCTACCACAGTGTGGGCATCCGCATTGATGGTACCGCCTATGCCATTGGCGGCAACCAAAAAGGCCAGTGCAACGTGGGAAGCTGGACGAATATGGGCATTCCCCAGGAAGCACTGACCCTTACCGGCATTCAAATACAGTAAAGAACGTCCCGCCGTTTGGCGGGACGTTCTCTGTGGTTAAAACACCACAACCTTGGTGTTGATGGGCAGATAATCCGCCAGCCACTGTACCTCCTCTAAGGGCATCCGCACGCAACCGTGGGAGGCAGGTGTCCCCTGGGTTCCGTCCTGAATGGTGCCGTTGGGGTTAAAGAGGATGGAATGCAGGGCAATGCCGCGGCTCAGGTTGATGTAGAGCACCGGCTTGACGTAGTAGGTGGCATGATACCAGCCGCTGCCCAGAGCACAGTAGGTGTACTCCCCTGCCGGGGTGGGGGTGATGTTGGCACCGCTTGCACAGGTGGAGACCCGTACCAAGTCCCAGTTGCCCTTTGCGCCGGTAAAGACGTTAACCCTCTGTCGCTCTATGTTCACCCAAACCAGATAATTCGTCTGGCTGTCGTAGCCCTTGGCATTCACAAAAAGCTCCTTGTCCGTATCGGAAAAATCCTCGTAGACGGTGTAGTTCTTACTCGATACGGTGATGCTGGAATAGGGTACCCAGCAAAGCCGCTGTTCTTCAGGAATCCAGATGCTTGCCGCATAGGTGCCGGAATGGTCGGTGTAGACCACCTGCGCCCCCTTGGGGAGTGCGCCGTTGCTGCGGTTTAAGGATTTGTCGGCATAGGTCTCCGTCCAATAGCGGACAGTTGCCTCAATGTCCACCGGTTGCACCATTTCATATACCCTTGCAATCTCCCGTTCTCGGTACCAGTTTTCGTCATAGTTCTCAATGGTAAGGGTCTTTGCAATCCGCCGTGTTTCGCCCTTTACGGTCACTTCCAGAGCAACCTCCACACTGCCGTTCTCCGTCTCAGGGGTAAAGGGAACCTCTAGCTCCAGGGCAGTCATTTTGCCGTTATAGACGGCAAAAGAATCACTGTAATAATCCTCCCGTGCTGTGCCGTTTACGTACCACTGTGCCGTGCCGACACTTTCCTCGGCAATGCGCACCAGTGCCGCCTTGATTTCTACCCGACTGTGGTCAGGCGTGATCCGCTTCTGCCCATCCAGAAACGCCAGCACAAAAGCCTCCTGTACCTCCGTATCGCTTTGTACCGCCTCTGTTTCCGCAGTGACCTGCGTCTCAGATGCCCAAACAGGCGTCAACCCGGTCAGCAAAACCACCGCCGCCATTGCCGCAACCAACGTTTGTTTCCATTTCAGTAAATTCATTTCTCATACCCCCCTCTTATGGATTCATTATACATGGTAAACGTAGAAAAGTAAATCCCTAATCCAAAAGATAGTTGCACTTTTTTGTTGGATAGCATAAAATAATTATGAGAATAAATTCTATAGCTTTTTATAAGATTTATACAACAAACATTTTTGTTATCGTGCAATTTACCAATTGTAATTCTTGCGAAAATGTGGTAAAATAACGTCAGCCTAAGAAGTAGTTTGCTTTGTCAGGTAGTGACTATGGAGGCTCGTTTGGTAGTTAACGCTTCGCTACTCCTGAATAGAATGTAATAATTCGAGAAACAAAAGCGTCGTTTAGAGAAGAACGCCTCTTATGCGTAAGAGGCGTTTTAACGTTGTATCTTAGAGGCTTGCTATGGATTTATTAAAGAAAAACGCCGAATTATATGCAAACTATAACGGCTACGATTATACTTTTACCTTGGATTGTCAGATGTCCGTTACAGTTGCTTTCCGTGCAGGACATTTTCACCATCTTGTTGGGCTGCATTATCTCAAAGACATTGCGCAGGTTGATAAATCCCGTTTAAATCAATCAGCTGCAAGTATCTATAACAAAATTCTCAAAGGAAAGATAACGCAAGACTTTATACAGAAAAGCACGTTTTATAGCAAAATAGAAGAAAGAATGCTGCATTTTGCAGACTTTGATGAGATTCTATCCTCAAAGTTTATTGTAGACTTTGATTATACAAAGGTTCCTAAAACAGAGCTACTGTCTCAGTATCTGTTATACAAGCAGTATGAAACCGGATATGCAATACTCGGCTTAAAATATGATGCGAGGAATGACATATACATACCAGAGACCTTTCTCTTTGAGCATTCGGACTATTATATAAAAGACCAAATATCCTATGCTGTAATTGAGGTTACCGCCAAGCATTATAAAGAAAAACAGAACAGCAACCAATAGCCGTGCCTGAAAGAAGGTGCGGTTATTTTTACATCCGCCTCCCAATCTATTGACTTTTTTCCCAAAAACGGGTAAAATGTTAAGATGTAATACTATGAACGAAAGTGTGAGGTAGAGTTATGGATACCAACAAGCTTGCGGAACTTTTATTTCCGCAGATAGACAAAGAACCTGCATACTATGAGGAATTATATCCCCAGCGCACCCTAGGCGAGGACGCCAAGGTCACCCGTATCGGTCCAAGCCCCACCGGCTTTGTGCATCTGGGAAATCTCTATAACGCCATCATTGGCGAACGTCTGGCACATCAGAGCGGCGGCGTGTTTTACCTTCGTGTGGAGGACACCGATGCCAAGCGTGAAGTCCCCGGTGCCGTGGAGCTGTTGCTCTCGGCTATGGACTACTTTGGCATCTCCTTTGACGAGGGTGCCACCCTGGATGGGGACAACGGCAGTTACGGCCCCTACCGTCAGCGCCAGAGAAAGGACATCTACCAGTGCTTTGCCAAGGAGCTGGTCAAACGCGGACTGGCTTATCCCTGCTTCTGCTCTGAGGAGCGGCTTTCTGAGATGCGTGAGACCCAGATGGCAAACAAGGAGAACTTCGGCTACTATGGCAAGTGGGCGGTCTGCCGGGATTTGACCTTAGAGGAAATTCAGGAAAAAATCCAGAACGGCGAGGAATACGTCCTTCGTTTCCGTTCTAATGGGAATATCGAGAACACCCTGGAGCTGGAGGATGGCATCCGGGGCACCCTGAAGCTGCAGGAGAACTATCAGGACTTTGTCCTCTTAAAGTCCGACGGCATCCCCACCTACCACTTTGCCCATGTCATTGACGACCACCTCATGCGGACAACCCATGTGGTTCGCGGCGAGGAATGGCTGTCCACCGCCCCCATCCATGCCCAGTTGTTTGACACCTTCGGCTGGCAGCGCCCCCTGTACTGCCACACCACCGTGCTCATGAAGATGGACGGCGACACCAAGCGCAAGCTTTCCAAGCGCAAAGACCCGGAGCTGGGGCTGAACTACTACCGTCAGGAGGGCTACGTCCCCGAAGCGGTTTGGGAATATCTCATGACCCTGCTGAACTCCAATTACGAGGAATGGCGTGCCGAGAACCCCGACGCCCCCATTGACGATTTTGCCTTTACCACCGAGAAGATGGGCATTTCCGGTGCCTTGTTTGATATGATGAAGTTCGACAGCGTCAGCCAGGAAACCCTGCTGCGGATGCCCGTGTCCGAGATTTACGACAAGATGTCCGCATGGCTTACGGAATACGACCCGGACTTTGCGGCACTGTTCACCCGTGACCGCGCCTTTACGGAGCAGATTATCGGCGTGGGCAGAGACGGTGCAAGACCCCGTAAGGATCTGACCAACTGGAAGCAGGCACGGCAGTTCCTGTCCTTCTACTTTAATGAGACCTTCACCCGTGAGGATGCCTTCCCGGAGAATGTCTCTGTGGAGGATAAAAAAGAAATCCTCAAGCAGTATCTTGAAACCTATGACCACAGCGACGATAACTCCGCATGGTTCCAGAAGGTGCGGGATATCTCCGGGGATATGAACTATGCCGTCAAGCCCAAGGACTACAAGAAGAACCCCGACCAGTACAAGGGCAGCATTACCGATGTGAGCAACGTCATCCGTGTAGCGGTGGTTGGCAGAACCAACTCCCCGGATTTGTGGACAATCTGCCACATCATCGGCGAGGACGCTATGCGCAGACGGATTGAGAAGGCAATGGAGGACTAATTTTATGGGAAAAGATAAGAGAAACGATAACGGCTACCGTCGGGAAAGAGAGAATATTTTAGACCTGCCCCGGCCGGAGTTCCCCAAGCGCGCCGTGGTTACCGGCGGTATGCCCTACGGCAATAAAAAACTGCACTTTGGTCATGTGGGCGGTGTGTTCGTCCAGGCAGACGTGCTGGCACGGTTTCTCCGTGACCGCATCGGCGGCGAGAACGTGATTTTCGTCTCCGGTACCGACTGCTACGGCTCCCCCATTGTGGAAAGCTACCGCAGTCTCTGCGAAAAGGGCGAGTTTGAGGGAACCATCGAGGACTTTGTCCGCATGAACCACGAAAGCCAGAAGGAAACTCTGGGCAAATACAACATCAGCCTGAACCTGTTTGCTGCCTCCGGCCTAGATGATGCCAAGGAGGAACACCGCAAGGTCACCAACGAGCTCATGGAAACCTGGCACCGGAACGGTTGGCTGGAAAAGCTGGTCACCCGTCAGTTCTATGATGCTAAAGCAGGGCAGTTCTTAAACGGCCGCCAGGTGGTGGGTAAATGCCCGGTGGAGAACTGTAACTCCGACAAGGGCTATGCCGACGAGTGCTCCATGGGTCATCAGTATATGCCCGAGGACTTGATCAATCCCAAGAGCACCTTAACCGGCGAAACCCCCGAAATGCGTGACGTTACCAACTGGTATATTGACCTGACCAAGTTCCAGAAGCGCATGGAGGAGTATGTAGAGAGCATCTCTGCTAAGGAGAACGTCCGTCCTCTGGTTGCAAACACCATCCGGGAGTTCATGACACCCCCCATGGTCTATGTAAAGAACGAGCACATGGAGGATTATGAGAATATCAAGGCAGAGCTTCCGGCACACACCATCAACACCGCCGCGAATAAGACCTCTTTCTCCCTGGAGTTCAAGGATTTAGCGGACAGAGATAAGGCAAGAGCAGTTCTTGGAGCCCATGACATCCGGTTCCGCGCCGGCAAGACCCTGGTGCCCTTCCGTCTCACCGGTAACATCGAGTGGGGCGTACCTGCCCCGGTCATTGAGGGTGAGGACGGACTCACCATCTGGGTGTGGCCGGAATCCCTCTGGGCGCCTATCTCCTTTACCCGTACCTACCTTAAGCAACAGGGTAAGGACGAGGACGAATGGAAGAAGTACTGGTGTAGTAAGGACGCCCAGGTGTTCCAGTTCATCGGTCAGGATAACATTTACTTCTACGGCATTGCCGAAATGGTTATGTTTATGGCGGCACAGGGCAAGGAAGATCTCACCGTAGACCCTGCCGAGGGTCAGTTGACCCTGCCGACCTTGGTTGCCAACAACCATATCCTGTTTTTGAATAAAAAAGCAAGCTCCAGTGGCGCAGTGAAGCCTCCTATGGCGGCAGATTTGTTTGACTATTATACGCCGGAACAGCTTCGGGCACACTTTTTGAGCCTAGGTCTGGGCTTAAAGAGCGTTAGCTTCCAGCCCAAGCCCTTAAACCCCACCGCTGGGGAAAAGGACGCCGACCCGGTGCTCAAGGAGGGCAAGCTACTGTCTAACGTCTTTAACCGTGTGGCACGCTCCTGCTTCTACACGGCGCAGAAGTATAACGACGGTAAGCTCCCTCTGGGAGAAATTAGTGAGGACGTGCTCAAAGAGGGTAAGGAAACCATCTTGAAGTACGAGCGGTATATGTACCGGTTTGAGTTCCATTCGGTCATGAACCTTATGGACACCTATATCCGTAATGCCAATAAGTATTGGGCAAAGAACATTGCCGTGGCAGATAAAGAGGACAACAACGAGCTTAGAATGCAGGTACTGCGTGATGTGTTCCATATGGTGCGTGTGGCAACGGTGCTGATGCACCCGGTGGCACCCGAGGGTACCGAACTGCTTCTGTCCTATCTGGGCTTTGACCAGTCCTTCTGGGATTGGAACCGTATCTTTGACACCATGTATGACTTTGCCGGCGGCAAGGAGCATCAGCTGAAGTTCTTAGAGCCTAAGTTTGACTTCTTCCCCATGCACGAAAGCCAGGTATCCTTCTAAAGCGCGTAGGGACGAATGCCCATATTCAACCGAAAAAATTTACCGAGGAAGAATTGTAGGGTGCGGCGATTTTCGACGCACCGTTCTTCACGGAATGTTGGCAAGCGCCATTTCCTACAACCAATCATGCGGTTAGCAAACGTTTTCATCCACCATCCTGTCCAGTAGCTGCTCTTCCAATGCGGCATAATCTATAGGATTGGTATCCGGAAAATTACAAAAGGCAGATTTCTTCGGCAAGGAGTCTGTCTTTTTTGTATGGGCAGCTTTTTCCGGCTGCCGACCATATCCTATACTATCCTTTTCTTTCTTTTTCTTTTCTTTACTTTGTGTACTTTTGACGTCATTAACCCGGTTTTTGTTGACAGAAACTCCGTCAATGGTGACATTATCCGTCAGCTCATCCTCCGCCAGCAAAAGAAAACGGCTGTCCAGATTCACCATATTTCGCCGATGTGCACCCTCCAGATATCGCTTTTGTATCCCGTGTGAGGTCAGAACCCGGTGGGCTTTGTAGATGCCTTGGTCAAAGATACCACGCCTGCAGGCATCCTCCGTCAGCGCAAGTAAGCGCTTAACATCTATGCGGTTCTCCGCCGCAAATAACAGGGCGGATTCCTCGTCAAAGTCACAGTAGTAGCCCTGCTCAGCATAGATTTTCTGCCAGAGCCTTATAATGACTGCAAATCCCTCCAGCCCATAGCTTGCCTCTATGAGTTTGATTTTGTTGTCGCAATGTACATCTACGGGAAAGTAGTCCAGTCCCGTTTTTTGTGGTCTTGCCATTATGGTTGCCTCCTTTGTATTTCCTGAGACAAGTATAACATGAAAACCCGTGCCAAAAAGTGACAACCCCCATCCAAGCGGATGGGGGTGTTGCTGATGATTTTGATATTTATTATCATAATTGCCCTTTCGGGAATGCGCGGCATAAAATAGCTGCCACTTCTGCCCGAATGATGGATGCCTGACCTCGGAAGGTTCCTCCCTCGTCTCCGGTGAGAAATCCCTTATCCACGGCGGCGGCAATGTAAACCCGGTTGTGACCGGAAATACTGTCCACGTCCGTAAACCGTGCCGATAAAAATCCGGTAGGGTCGGTGTAGGGCGAAAGGTCAATGCCCAGCGCCTTTACCAATGCCACGGCAACATCCTCCCGGGAGGCGTTTTCCTCAGGCCGGAAATAGAGAATCCCGTCACTGGTGTAGCCGGTGATATAGCTCAAAGAACTGTTGATGTAAGGGAAGTACCATTCCCAGTTGGGTACGTCCGAGTACGGCGTCACCAGACTGGTGCTCAGGGGTGTTTTGGTGATTCCCACCAGCATCTTGGCGTATTCGCACCGCTGTACGGTGTTTTCAGGGCCGAAGGTACCGTCCCCGTAACCGCTTACAATACCACGCTCCACCAAATCATACACATAAGGTGCCGACCATGCATCCTCCGGCACGTCCGTAAAGGTGGTCTTTTTTGCAAGGGCAGGAGTACCGACCATCAGCATGGCAAGCACTGCCCCAAGAATACGTGTTCGTTTTTTCATAGAGTTCCCTCCTTTATTAAAACAGTGTGATTATAGCGAAAAATCGGCTTTTTGTCAAGTTTCCCTTGCCAGAGGATAGAATTTGTGATATAAATTGTAGAGATGACAAAACCTTCCCCCTTGAGGAAACCATGATTTAATAACAGATCGTAGGGTGCGGCGATTTACGACGCACCGCAAATGGCTTGAGGGGAAGGTGACAGCGCCCACTATAGAACGGAGGCAAACCAATGAAAGAAAAACTCTATACCATACCCGTCAACGAAGCCTTTGACAATGCCGGAGAATGCGGCTTCTGTGCCCTGCATAAAAAGTTGGAAAAGGAGATTCTGGACTACGTCATGGGTCCCTCCTATATGGAAGAGGACATCCGTGAGGAAATGGACAACCTTGGCTTTTGCAAGGAGCATTACCGGCAGATGTTCCTTGCCGGCAACCGTCTCGGAGTTGCCCTCATGCTCCAAAGCCACCTGAAAAAGCTGAATCAGGACACCCAGGCACTCTTTCAAAAAGAACTGGAGCAAGCCTCCGGCAAACGCAGGCTTTTTCAAAAGGAGGAAGCAGGATCTCCCTTTTGTGCCTATGAAGAAAAGCTGCAGGAATCCTGTTATGCCTGTCACCGCATGGAACACCGCATGGACAGCTACGTGGACACCTTCTTTCACCTCTGGAAAACCGAAGAAGAATTCCGGGAGAAGGTGCTGGGCGGTCAGGGCTTTTGTATGGAGCATTTCAAGCTGATACTCTCGGAGGGCAAGGGGCGTCTCCATGCCGAAAAATACCGGGAACTGCTGACTGCAATTCTGCCCCTGCAGACCGAGAATATGAAACGGCTGGAGGAAGAGGTGGACTGGTTCATCCAGAAGTTTGACTATCGCTTCAAGGACGAGCCATGGAA
>JAXJVM010000099.1:0-5423 GCA_036308515.1 Clostridia bacterium
ATTCGATAGCTAAATAACTCCTTTGGAGTAGCTAAATTAAATTCGCCATTAGCGTGCGAAGCACATTTAGCTGCCGCAGGCAATTTAGCTGAGTTTACTCAATTTAGCTCGCCGTCAGGCGAATTTAGCTGAATTCAACTTTGTTGAATTCATTATACCACACGCACGCCCAAAAAGCAATTATGTTAAAATCTTAGGGTATTCACATCACTTTTTTACTATTGACGAGGCTTGAGAATGTGGTACACTAAGTATAGATATTTATATTTTCAGGAGGCTTGACTATATGGCAGAATTACGTTATAACCCGTTAACCAAGGACTGGGTGATGATTGCATCCCATCGTCAAAACCGTCCCCAGATGCCCAAGGACTGGTGTCCCTTCTGTCCCGGCTCCGGTAAGGTACCGGACAACTTCACCGTTTACAAATACGACAACGACTTTCCGGCTCTGTCCCAGACCCCACCGGTACCCGATGATGTTGCAACTGAGCTGTATCAGACCAAGGAAGCCTACGGCAAGTGCGAGGTTATCCTCTATTCTCCCCAGCACACCGTTACCCTGCCGGAGCTTCCGGTGCCCCATATCCGGGAGCTGGTTGACCTGTGGACTGAGCGGTTTGAGGACCTGCGTAAGGACGAGAAAATCAAGTACATATTCATCTTTGAAAATCGCGGCGATGTGGTGGGCGTTACCATGCCCCATCCCCATGGTCAGATTTACGGCTACAGCTATATTCCCAAGAAGCTGGAGGTAGAAATTGAGTCCGCCAAGGAGCACAAGTCAAAGACCGGCAACTGTCTCTTCTGCGACATTCTCAAAACCGAGATGGAGGTTGGCGACAGAATTATTATTGAAAACGAGGACTTTGTTACCTTCCTGCCCTTCTTTACAGACTATCCTTACGGCGTCTACATCATGGCAAAGGAACACGTGCAGAATCTGAGCCAGTTCAATGACCGCCAGAAGGATAATCTGGCAAAGATTCTCAAGGAAACCGCCGGTACGCTGGACAGTCTCTTTGGCTATCCCTTCCCCTACATGATGTGTATGCATCAGGAGCCGGTCAACAGTGGTGACTTCTCCGACAGTTTCCACTTCCATATTGAGTTCTTCCCGCCCATGCGTGCGGCAGACAAGCAGAAGTTTAACGCCTCCAGCGAGACCGGAGCCTGGGCGGCTTGTAACCCCACCGCACCGGAGGAAAAGGCAGAAGAACTTCGGGCAGCCCATAAGAAATTCTTAGAAAATAACAAGGACTAACCCACAGAAAGGGGCAAGAACTATGAATTTATCCATTGCAGAACTGAAACAAGAATTTATCAAGACCTTTGGCGGAACCGAAGAGGGGCTTCGGGTATTCAGCTCTCCCGGAAGGGTGAACCTCATCGGTGAACACACCGATTACAGTGGCGGTTATGTGTTCCCTGCGGCACTGACCTTCTGCACCACCGTGGTTGCACGGGTGCGAGAGGACGGTAAACTCCGTCTAAAGGCAACCGACCTGCCGGATATGGTAGAGGGCACCCTCGATACCATTGATAACTTCAAGGATTTGGGCTGGGGTAACTACCAGTTTGGCATCTTTGTAGAGCTGAAAAAGGCAGGCTACAACCTGGTTGGCGCCGATATGCTCTTCCATGACACCACCCCTCACGGTGCTGGGCTTTCTTCCTCTGCCGCTATCGAGGTTTCCACCGCCATTGCCATGGCAACCCTGGGCGGTGCCACCGAGATTGACAACATCGAAATGGCAAAACTCAGCCAGCTTGCAGAGCACAACTATGTGGGTGTCAAGTGCGGCATTATGGATCAGTTTGCCTCTGCCATGGGCAAGGAGAACCACGCCATCTTCTTAGATTGTAAGACCCTGGACTATCAGCTGGTACCTATGGAAATCGACGGCTACAAGCTGATACTTTCCAACACGAAAAAGAAGCACTCCTTGGGTGCCTCCAAGTACAACGAGCGTCGCAACGAATGTGAAACAGGCTTTGCCATCTTAAAGGAAAAGCTGCCCAACGCCACCTGTCTCGGAGAGATTACCCCGGAGGAATTTTATCCGGTGGCAGACGCCATCGAGAATGAGACCGTTAGGCGTCGGGTGACCCACGTCATCGAAGAGGACGCTCGGGTAAAGAAGTCCATCGAGGTACTCACCAAGGGCGACCTTGAGACCTTCGGCGCACTGATGACCGCCTCTCATGTGTCCCTGCGTGACCTTTATGAAGTTTCCTGCGAGGAACTGGATATCCTTCAGGCGGAAGCACTGAAAATTGACGGAGTTCTTGGTTCCAGAATGACCGGTGCCGGCTTTGGCGGCTGTACCGTCAGCCTGGTCAAGAACGAAAGCGTAGACACCTTTATTGAGCAGGTGGGCAAAAAGTATCTGGAAGCCGTAGGTCACGAAGCCGAGTTCTATATCACCGAAATCGGCAATGGCGGACGTGAGATTGTCGAATAAACCTAAAATGCGAACCTGTACGGTTTACAAGGATACCAAGAAAAACATAGAAAACCGCCTGTGGCATATGCCACAGGCGGTTTATTGTTCTCTCCCAAAGAGAGTCTCATATCAAGGTTTACTTACCCAGATAATCCAGGTTGATGACACGCATAGTTACTACTTCATTGGTTTCCTTATCGAACATGAAGTCTTGCATATAAATCTTGCCGGCATACTTCTCCTTCTGGTCATTGGTCAGTTGAGTACCGAGATATTCTACCTTTTCACCGTCAACCACAAAATAACGGATGGCAATACCCGCAGTCTCATTGAGCACAGACCCGTCCTCTGCGGTTTGGGTCTTTTTTTCATTAGAAAGATCGCCATATGCTTTTGTAAAATCCTCAAAGCTGGTATGCAGTCCTACGCCACGGCAGCTCATAAACCGTGTACCCTGATTTGCATCCAAGAATAACCCACCGGAAACCAGCAGGGAAACTACCTTGTTTCCCTCATCCAATTGCACAATCAATCCATCATAAATTCGATAATTCTGGTCGCTGGCAATGGGGGTACCGGCAACATTTCCCAGTTCCTCCTCCGTCATACCGATGGTAACCTTCTTGCCGGTAACAGTATCCACAAAGGATAAATCCTCCAACCCGAACAGGTACTGGGTTTCCTCGGTACGCTCATCCAGCTGAACCTCGAAATTTTTCTTCTGGGAATCGTCGCCCTCTTGGGGCTCGGATTTCTGCACAACATTGCTTCCCTTGGAGCTGGCGGTCATAGAAGTATCATCGCCGCTAATCTTGGCAGACTCATCCTTTTTGCCGCAGCCGACAAGCATGGTTGCCGCCAACGAAAATGCCATTGTCATTGCAATCATTTTCATGAGTTTCATGATTTGTCCTCCTTTATTTATCCGCTTTTAAATATATCATCAAAACCGCAATATCCGCCGGAGAAACTCCGGAGATACGGGACGCCTGTCCCAGGGATTTTGGTCTTATTTGATCCAACTTCTGTCTTGCCTCCAGGCGAAGCCCGTCAATACTATGGTAGTCCACACCCTCCGGAATCCGCTTGGCTTCCAGCTTTTTAAACTGTTCTGCCTGCGCCATCTGGCGATTGATATACCCTTCATACTTCAAGGTAATTTCCGCCTGTTCCCATACCTCCTTGGGTAGTTCCGGCCGTTCCTTATCAAAGGCTTTGAGTCCCTCATAGGTCACCTGAGGACGCTTTAACAGCTCCGAGGCCCGTGCACCGGATTTTAAAGGTGTACTATCCACCGACACGAGATAATGCTGCAGTTCCTCTGTGGGGGAGAACACGGTCTTTTCCAGCCGCGCAGTCTCTTCCTCAATGAGACGCTTCTTTTCCAGGAATGCATCATAGCGCTCCTGAGAAATCAAGCCTACTTCATAACCGATGGGGGTCAGCCGCAAATCCGCATTGTCCTGCCGGAGCAACAGCCGATATTCCGACCGGGAGGTCATCATTCGATAAGGCTCGTTGGTGCCTTTCGTCACCAAATCGTCAATCAGTGCACCAATGTACGCCTGAGAACGGTCAAGGACTACTTCCTCCTTGCCGGCAAGTTTACGGGCGGCATTGATACCTGCCATCAATCCCTGCGCCGCCGCCTCTTCATAGCCGGAGGTGCCGTTGAACTGTCCGGCGCCGTAAAGACCGGGAATCTTTTTGAATTCCAGCGACGGCTTAAGCTGCAAGGGATTGGCGCAATCGTATTCGATGGCATAGGCATTGCGCATGACCTGGGCGTGCTCAAAGCCGGGCAGAGAATGTATCATCTCAATCTGCACATCCTCCGGCATACTGCTGGAGAAGCCTTGGAGATATATTTCCTCTGTATCCAGTCCCATGGGCTCTACGAAAAGCTGATGCCGCTCCTTATCCTTGAACCGGACAATCTTATCCTCAATGGAGGGACAGTATCGGGGACCCACCCCCTTGATATCGCCGCCGTAAAGAGGCGAGCGGTGAAGATTATCCAGAATAATCTGCTTGGTTTTCGCATTGGTGTAGGTAATATAGCAGGACACCTGATTCTTCAGCTCACCGTTGGTCTCAAAGGAGAAGGGCGTAATCTCCTCGTCCCCTTTTTGCTCCTCCAGTTTAGAAAAATCAATACTTCTGCGATTGATACGGGAGGGGGTTCCGGTTTTGAACCGCACCAGCTCCACCCCAATTTTTTGGAGGTTGGCAGAAAGGCCATTGGCAGGAAACACCCCATCAGGTCCGCTTTCCATACTAAATTCGCCAATGATAATCCGGGACTTGAGATAGGTACCGGTGCTGACGATTGCTGCACGGCATAGATATTCCGCACCGCTGCGGGCAATCACAGACCGTACCGAGCCGTCCTCATGGAGGGTGATATCCACAATCTCCGCCTGACGAATATCCAGATTCTCCTGCATTTCCAACCGATGCTTCATCTCGGTTTGGTAATGTCTGCGGTCAATCTGGGCACGCAGAGAATGCACCGCCGGTCCCTTGCCCCGGTTGAGAATCCGTGACTGGATAAAGGTGGCGTCCGCTGCCTTACCCATCTCACCGCCCAGAGCGTCAAGCTCACGCACCAGATGTCCCTTTGCCGTACCGCCGATGCTGGGGTTACAGGGCAGGTTGGCTACACTGTCTAAGGAGATGGAAAACAGACAGGTTCTCATCCCCAGCCGTGCTGCCGCGAACGCCGCCTCGATGCCGGCATGACCGCCGCCAATGACGGCAACATCATATGTATCTGCTACAAACAAACTACGTTCCTCCTCTTGCCCTTTGAAGTCTTAAAACAGTCCGGTAATGGTGCCGTCACTGTCAATATCCATCCGGTTTGCCGCCGGTTCCTTCGGCAGTCCCGGCATGGTCATGACATCGCCGGTAAGTGCCACTACAAAGCCTGCACCGGCAGAAACCCGAACCTCACGCACGGTGATGGTGAATCCA
>JAXJVM010000100.1:0-4485 GCA_036308515.1 Clostridia bacterium
CCTCCAAATCGGCCGATTTGGAGGGCTATAATGATTTATGGAGATCTATTTAGTCCAGGGGTTTCATTGTGGGGAAATCTATCCCCACAACTTCATACCGCTTCATTAGAGCCTATATACCTTCATTTGCTTCAAAATCCCTGTTCCATATCTGTTCGTATTTCTTCGGACAAGAAGCAAACTTGTTGTCAAATTGTTGTCTACGCAGGATATTTGTTGTCAGCGCTCGCACTGAGAACCCTTCTTAAAAGATATCCAGTTTTGACAGGTTTTCAAAGGTTTGTTGTTTTTTGCGATCCGTTGCCTCGGCATAGATGTCCATCGTCGTTTCAATACTGCGATGACCCATAATTGCCTGGATCACTTTCAGGTTAGTTTCGTGTTCACAAAGCCTGGTACAAAATGTATGCCTGAGATGATGGCAGGAAAAATCCGGTAGAATGATTGGCTCTCTTTGCTCTCTTTTGGCCTTCACAATTTCTTCAGCATTGTAGCTATGAGCAATCCGCTTGATGGTACGGTTAATAGCTTGCGGATTAGGTACGCCACCATACCGATTTACGAACACAAATCCGCTCATTCCATCAATAACTGTTTGGTTAAAGCCGTTTTCCTCTTGTTCTTCCCTCTCCATCAAAAATGCATCATACACCGCATCCAGCATGGGTATGGTTCGAATACCTGCTTCTGTTTTTGGCATTGAGATTTTCTGAACAGAGGTGCGAGAATCTCCTATAGGATAGTACACGATACTGTGATTAACGCTGATTACCCTGTTTTCAAAATCAAGGTCCTCCCAGCGCAAGCCCAATGCCTCACCAATTCGGCAGCCGGTCCCCAACAGGATTGTGAACATGGGCCACCAGTGATAGTACACTGGATGGTTCGCAATATAATCCATAAAGGCTCGTTGCTGTTCAATGGTTAATGCTCTGCGAATACCACGGGTTTTATCTGTTTCCTTAGCAATCTCCTTCATAATATCGTCAGAAGGATTCTTGCGAATAACCTCATCCCGTACCGCCAACTGGAATGTTGGATGCAGCAGTGTATTGATATTATCTAATGTACTAAGTGCCAATCCTTCTTCGTTCAAAAGATATAGATAATACTGGAGGACATCTGAATACTTAATATCTGCGATTTTCTTTTTACCGAAAGTTTCTCTAACGTACTTATCGTACATATAGATGTAATTGCTGCGAGTGGTTTCCCTCAGCTGAAACTTGGTCGAAAGATAACGGTCAAAAGTATCATTGACCGTAGCCTTGCCGGCTACGTACAGATCCAAGCCATCCATCTGGTCCTTAACCAGTTTCTTTTCCTTTTCACGAAGCTCAACCAAATCATTTGCGTATATGAACTTCCGCCGACCCAGAGGATCGGTATAGGTATACATATAGCGCTTATCCGAAGCTCTTTGAACCTCACCCTTCCTAAGTGCTCTTCCCCGGTCATCCTTGCGTGCTTTCGCCATATTCATTTCCTCCTTTATAAATAATAAAGAAGGATTTCACGGCACTTACCGTTTCCTGGACAAGAACTTTTCCAAGCTTTGCAGGGCAACATCTGTCTTTGACAGTTTGTGCTCGGCGGCATATTCAATGATTTTCTTATACAGTTCCTCTGTCAGGCGAATCGTAAGGGTTTTACGCTTCGCATTTTCTTCCTTCGGCCGTCCAGTCTTCATTACATACTACCTCCGTGCTCTTATATTATACTTATCGTAAGACAAAAAGTCAAGTTTATTCGCCGTAAATCCTTTTTTTAGATTAATATTCTCGGAAGGTCTCCAGGTATCGTTCGAACAGCTCACAGTTTACCAACGCCACACCGTCAATCTTGTATACAGCCTTTGCCTCTTTTGCAAGTGCCTGAAACTTCGTCATTCCCAGGCTGTATTTCTCCGCGCCTTCCTTGTAACGAACAAATTTCTTTGCAAATTGTTTTGTTGCTTCTACGTCCTGTCGTTTATAGCCCATTTTTACACTCCTCTTTGAAATAAATGGATAAAGAAAATGGACCCTCCAAAAGGAAGGTCCAAGTATTCACGTTATTACTATAACATGTTTTCATTTACATGTCATTAGCAACAACCTGCCAATCCGTTTACGCCTTTGTGCCAAAATGTTTACGTGCAAAATAACGGCTACTTTTTGCCTCTTCTGTGCCGCTTTCATAGTAGCTTTTTCCTGCGATTCCCTTATCCTATGGTAGGACCTTCTCTTTTGGGGATGGAAATTTCGCGGGTCGTTTGTTCCTCTATCGGCTTCTGGCCGGTGATTTGCTGTAACAGTTCGCCGCTGTTAAGCCTCTGCACCACATTACCTCCGCACAATGCTGCTATAAAGGGCGGTTGCTGTTCCAATTGCCGCGCCAACCGATTACGAGAAGAACAGGAATCAATCCCAAAACACATCCACCGGCCCGGTGGATGTGTTTTGCTTTGATTGTAAGGACATTACATCGGGGCTTTTTGCACGTCCTGCTGCTTCTGCATTTCCTGCTCGTTCTGCATCTGCAGCTCATTAGCCTTGGCGTCGGGATTGTACTCCTTGGCGGCTCCGAGGATCTTATCAGCCAAGGCCTTTGCTCCATCATTCATGACGAACTTGCGGAGCTTATCCCATGTCATATCCGCACAAGCCGCCTTGACAGCGGGATAATTACGCATGTCTCGGACCATTTGTTCGGGTTTCTCAGCAAGCTTTTCTTCCACTTCGCCTGCCACCAGTGTGTCACCGTCCAAGCTGCGACCTCTCTTGATAACCTCCAGAAGCACCATATTGCTGAAGGTTTCTCTGGCTTCATCGATGTCAAATTCTTCTTCCAGCATCCGCTTCAGGCTGCCATTGATGTCAGCACGCAGTTCATCGGCGATCGTACCCACATTGCTTGCGGCAAGGGTGGCATCTTTGCCATAGACAGCATCGGCTTTATCGACAGCCTCCATTTCATGTGCTCTGCGGTTCAGACTGGCATTCATTTCTTCCTTGATTTCCTGCTTCTTTAATTCGTAAGCACTAATCTGCATTCTGCAGTAGTTGGCGGTCTCCTTCATAGCGTCATAGCGGTTCTTTTCCCGCTGGGACATTTCTTGTCTAATGGAGCGGAAATCACGCTCAGGATTTTCGGGATCTTCTTCCTTCCTTTTCAGGTACTTCTCACATTCTTTCAAAACCTCCTGAAGCTGTGCAGTTGCCAGATCCATCTTCTTGAAATCGGGGGGATTGCCAACTTCCTTAATGCTGTTTAAAACCTCCGGCATGCCCTTCAAGACATTATCATACTCTTTGGAGCCAAAAAACAAGCCCCTGTTTGCCTTCTTCAGTCCTTTGATCACACCCTCTGCCGACGCAGCCATACTGCTGAGCATTTCGGAAGAATCGGTAGCTCTAACTGTACCGGCAACATTGTCCAGATGATACCACTTCTTACCGTGGGAGGTTGTCACCATCACGCAACCCTGGCGCAAGTTCTGTTCAATGGTATCATACTTATGCTCGGTTGTATACTGCATCGTGTGGCGTTTGCCGTCGTATCCGACAAAATCCAACTTTGCATTTTCGAATTCCTTGGGGAAATCCTCGGAGATCTGCTTCATCAGTTTGTCTCTGCCGCGGGATTTCTTGACCGTTCTGTCCGTGCTGGGAATCATCAAGGCATCTTCCATTACGAGGTCATCCGCATCCATCATTGCGTAGCCGTCAATTTCCGCGTGTGTTGCATTGTCCAAATCCAGCACCTGTTCCAGATCTATGAACTCATAGTTGGGGTTTGCTATGATTCGAATTTTATTAACGAACAGGTAGACTGCTGTGGACTGGCGCTCCATATCCACAAGAATATCCTTGATTTCCGGTGAGAACTTTATGTAAATCTTGCCGTCCTTATTCTCAACAGAGTCACTCAGGAAGTTTGTCGCGTTCGTGACCAAATCCAGAACCATGTGGAATTGCTCAAAATTATCAACAAGTTCCTCTTTGGTGACCGTACCGGCCAAAATGCGCCGGTACAGTTCCATATCATTTTTTATCCGCTCCTCCAGCAGGCGTCCACGCTCTTCCGGTGTGCTCTGGATTCTCTGCTCCAGTGCGTCATTTTTTTCTCGGGTTTTGCTATCTGCGCCGCGGAGGAAAAATACAGCATCCAGTCTGTTGTTCAGCTTCCTGCCGTTCTGGCCCATTACTTTTCTTACAGCCGCTTCTACGATCGCTTGCCTTGCCTTCTCGGACAACTCCCGGCGTCCCTTCTGCTGACGCGTTTTGATCCGCAGGCTGGGGGCCTTTTCAAGGGCGGTGTCAATTATTTCTTGAGAAGATGCCTTCTGAGGAAGGCGGGAGATTGCGTAAGCGCGGTAATTTTCTGCGTTGGCGAAAGCATTCGCAACTTCCTCTTTATCTTTTAGAGCATGATTACCGCCAACAATATTGTTCACGGTGTCAAGTTTGTCACTGGAGTCATAATATTCAGGCTGGTCAGGAC
>JAXJVM010000101.1:0-5649 GCA_036308515.1 Clostridia bacterium
AGAGAGATTGCCTTCTTAATCATATCCTCGGGGATACCGGTACCACCGTGGAGTACCAGAGGCAGGTCACCAACCAAATTCTTAATTTTAGCCAGGGCATCAAAGTCCAGACCCTTCCAGTTTTCAGGATACTTACCGTGGATGTTACCAATACCTGCAGCCAGGAAGTCCACACCCAGGTCAGCGATTCTCTTACACTCTTCGGGGTCAGCGATTTCGCCTGCGCCAACTACGCCATCCTCTTCACCGCCGATGGAACCAACCTCTGCCTCGATGGACAGACCCAGCTTGTGAGCCACGTGCACCAATTCGGTGGTCTTTTCTACGTTCTCGTCAATGGGGAAGTGGGAGCCGTCAAACATAATGGAGGAAAATCCTGCCTTCACGCACTTATAGCAACCCTCGTAGCTACCGTGATCCAGATGCAGAGCCACCGGAACGGTGATGTTCAGGGACTCAATCATTGCCTTAACCATAGCGGCAACGGTACCAAAACCGGTCATATACTTACCAGCGCCCTCAGAAACACCGAGGATAACCGGAGAATTATTCTCCTGTGCAGTCAGCAGTACCGCCTTGGTCCATTCCAGGTTGTTGATATTGAACTGACCTACTGCATAGTGGCCGTCCACCGCTTTTTTTAACATTTCTGTTGCTGAAACTAACATTTAGAAACCTCCAAATATATATAAATTTGATTCTTTTGCTTATTCTTCCTCAGGTAAGGTGAAAGAATTCCATCTTTTGTATTGCCAGCATGTGATTCCGATTGGAAACATCCAGCAGCTGACTCCTACCGCAATGGACACAACTCAATTCAATGCAACCTTCCCCAACCTTGAGCTGGATTTGGGGATTTGCGCACGCACAGGTGAGCCTGCCCTCCTGGGCCAGATGCTTAAAGTGCTCAATGACCGCCATAAAGTCTGCCACGGCGCCTGCCGCCGGCGTATCTCCCTGCTCAGCAAGCTCTTCCTCCTCCAGATAGAAGTTCTCCTCCAGAGTCTGGGCTACCTGCTCCTTTTCGCCGATGGCAAAAATCATCTCGCCGCCATCGGGGCAGTCAAAGGTTCTAAGCCGACTGTGCCAGAAGTCCCCGCATTTCACCTTAAAGGTGTGGGGCGTGAAACAGTCGATACAAACCATACTCAGGTGATAGCAATGCTTCTCATCCCGGGTCAGCTCCCCAAAGGTACGCTGGCATTCCCGGCAGTTCAACCGATATTTCTCTTTGCCAATGGCAAAGGCGTTGAGTTCCCGGGTCTGTATTCTGCCACAGACCGGGCACTGAAACCCGACTGTGGTTTTACTTCGTGTAATCATAGTTATCTCCGGCCTTCGTCTTTCATATGCAAGTCCTTGACATTGACGTGTACCCAGCGCACCGTCACCGCGGTAAATTCCTCAATGGCAGCTTTGATCCGCTGCGCCACCGCCTCTGCCTGTTCAGATACCCGGCAGGGAAAGTTCATAGACACATCAATATCCAACATAAACCGTCCACCGGGGGTAACGGCATTCTTCACCTTCAGTACCTTAAATATACTGGGAAACCGCATGGCTTCATAGGTGCAGATATCCGCAATGGCCTTGGGCGAAATCTTATATTCTCCCAGATAGCTGTACGCCGGCCGCATAATGGTCTTTTCCTCCACGATGGTCTGGTCTTTTTTCTTAAAAAGCAGCATCAACGGATCGGTGAAGTAGCCCGAAAACTGGCGTTTGAGCTCAAAGGTAGGCACGGGAATCACGTGCTTGCCCTGCTTGTTGCGCATTTCTGCGGCGATTTTGATTTCCTCCGGAGTGGAGACCTCTTCAATCTGAATGATTTTATCAATGGGTGCAACCTGCAGTTCTTGTGCAATCTTGTTTACCATCTTTTCACTGGTACCAATCAGCAAAAGGGATTGCACATCGTGCTCCTTTAGGGCAGTCCGCACTGCACGAGCATGCTCAGGATCGCTGAACACAGCACACCGTACCGATGCCACCTTGGTGGGCTCTCGCTTGGCGGATTTTCCGGCAATAATCCGGTTGTCCGAAATCAAAAGTCCGTCATCAATGATAAAATCAAGTCCGTGCTCACGGGCAACCCACATACTGTGATGGCTCTTGCCTGTGCCGGATTTTCCAACCAATGCATAAACCTTCATCCTTAAGACCTCTGCTTCCTACTGCTCTTTTGCCTGGTCATGTTCTAACAATTTGTAGGACAGCCGCATGAGACTGTCACTTAAATGGACGTTCTCCACCGCGATATCCTCGGCGGCGGACAGCTCGGTATAAGAAAAGTTCAAAAACGCCCGGATTCCATAGCCAATCAGTTCCTCCGCCACGGCGTGCATTGCCTGCTTAGGCACCGTCAGAATCGCCATTTCCGGCTTGTTTTTGTCAATAAAGTCTTTAATGGTACTGTAATCCTGAATGGTGTGCCCGGTCAGAACCGTTCCAATCTTATTGGGGTCTGTATCAAAGATGCCCACCAGTCGGAATCCTCTGGATTCAAACTTGGTATTGGTGGCAAAGGTACGTCCCATGTTTCCGGCACCCACCAGCACGGCGGTGTAGCCCTGATCCAATCCCAGAATCTTGGCAATCTCGCTCTGCAGGGACTTCACGTTATAGCCGTAGCCCTGTTGCCCGAAGCCGCCGAAGCAGTTTAAGTCCTGCCGAATCTGAGACGCCGTCACCTGCATCCGCTCGCTGAGCTCCTTTGAGGAAATCCGCTCGATGCCGCTTGCCAGCAAATCCGTCAAATATCGATAATATCTCGGCAATCGGTTAATTACCGATGCCGACACACGCTTCTCCATTCTATCTTGCCCGAAGTCCTCTTCGGGTCTCCCCCTATTCGTATACTTCCACGCAATTTTACCAGTATGTTAAATTGCTAACAAAAATTATACCACAAGGAATTTTATTTGTACAGGGATTTTCTAAAAAATTTTTCAAAAAACAAAAAGGACAGAACTTCCCTGCCCTTTTTGCACCATAACTTTCGACGTTCTATTTTCAATTTTCCACTTACATCAAATCACAAGCATCGTCTACAAAGGCAGTGGTATCTTCAATGGGCAACCCTTCGATGAGCAACGCGCAATTGTAGAGCACACCGGCAAGCTTTGCCAGCTTTTCCTTGTCTCCGGCGGCATCCTTCAGCCGTGCAAAGACAGGGTGATTCTGATTGACTTCCAGCACTCTTTGGGCCTTCATGCCGCCACCGCCGGGCATAGCGTTCAGGGTTTTCTCCATCTCCAGAGAAATCTCACCCTCACTGCTCATGCAAACCGGATGACTGCCCAATTTGCCGGAGGCTTTGACCTTAACCACCTTGTCGCCCAGAGCCTCTTTCATAGCTTCCAGCAAATCCTTATTCTGTTCCTGGGCAACCGCGTCCGCAGCCTTGGCGGTCTCATCCTCCAAATCCAAATCCGCAGCAGCCACGGAGCAGAAGTCCTTGTCCATATATTTGCCCAGCACCTTAATGGCAAACTCGTCTACGTCCTCGGTAAAGTACAGAATCTCATAGCCCTTTTCCTTGACCATTTCCGTCCGAGGCATATGGTCAATCTGTTCCACGGACTCACCGCAGGCATAGTAAATGGCAGTCTGTTCCTCTTTCATCCGCTCCACGTATTCCTTCAAGGTTACCGGCTTTTGCTCGGTGGAGGAATAAAACAGAATCAAATCCGACAGAAAGTCTTTCTCGGCACCGTAGTTGTCGTACATACCAAACTTCAAGGGACGCTTGAAGCTTTCAAAGAACTGCTCGTACTTCTCACGGTCATTTTTCAAAAGAGCAAGCAGCTCGCTCTTGATTTTCTTCTTCAAGTGAGCAGCAATGGTTTTCAGCTGACGGTCATGCTGCAAGGTCTCACGGGAGATATTTAAAGACAAATCCGCAGAATCCACCAGACCACGAACAAAGCCAAAGTAATCCGGAAGTAAATCCTCGCACTTGTCCATAATCAGAACACCGTTGGTGTAAAGCTGCAGACCGCGCTTAAATTCCTTGGTGTAATAGTCAAAGGGCGGTCTGGTGGGAATGAACAACAGTGCATTATAGCTGACTGCACCGTCCGCACTGGTATGTATCACCTTCAAGGGATCCTCGAAGTCAAAAAACTTGTCACGATAGAAGTTGTTGTAGTCCTCCTCGGTAAGTTCAGACTTATTCCGCCGCCACAGAGGAACCATGCTGTTGAGAACATCATCCTCAGTATAGGACTCATACTCCGGCTGGGCGTTTTCGTCCTGATTCTCGGTCTCCTTCAGTTTCTGCTTGGTCACCTGCATCTTGATGGGGTATTTGATGTAGTCTGAATACTTCTTCACCAGATTCCGAATGGTGTATTCCTGCAGGAATTCACCGTAGGTTTCCTCTTCGCCGTCGGCTTTCAGGTACAAGGTAATTTCGGTTCCCGGCGCATCCATGGTGCAGGGCTCAATGTCATAGCCGTCTGCCCCCTCGGAGGTCCAGACATAGGCCTCATCGCTGCCAAACTTCTTACTCTTAACCACAACCTTTTGGGCTACCATAAACGCCGAATAAAAGCCCACGCCGAACTGACCGATGATGTCCACACCATCCTTTTCCTCCGCCTCGTTCTTAAAGGCAAAGGAGCCGCTCTTGGCAATGGTACCCAAGTTTTCCTCCAGCTCCTCCCGGGTCATACCGATACCCTTATCAGAAATGGTCAGGGTTCTCGCATCGGTATCCGGTGTCAGCCGGATATAGAAATTTTCTTTATCAAAGGTGATGGTTTCATCCGTCAAAGACTGATAATAAAGCTTATCCAATGCATCATTGGCATTGGAAATCAGTTCCCGCAGAAAAATCTCCTTGTGGGTATAGATTGAGTTAATCATCAAATCCAGAAGCCGCTTGGACTCCGATTTGAATTCATATGATGCCATAAAAAAATCGCCTCCATGTTTTGTTAGCACTCTCATTTGTCGAGTGCTAACTCTATTGTAACACCATTTTATGGTTTGTCAAGAGGGTTTTTGCAATTTTTGTTGCATCTTTGAGAAATTCGTGGTATACTTATGGTTAGAAGAAAGGGGGATTTCCCCATGAATGTATATGATTTTGACAAAACCATCTATGACGGTGACAGCACCATGGACTTTGTGACCTGGTGCATTCGTCGAAAGCCCTCCCTGACCCTGCGTCTGCTACCCGGCACGGTGTCTTTTGGGGGCTATCTTCTTAAACAATGTGACAAAACCCACTTTAAGGAAAAGTTTTACGCCTTTCTCCGCTATATTCCCTCGGTAGCGGATTGGGTGGCGGAGTTTTGGGAGGAACACCGTGAAAATATCAAAGACTGGTATCTGCTCCAGCAGAGAGAGGACGATGTGATTATTTCTGCCTCCCCGGAGTTTCTGCTCCGTCCCATCTGCACACAACTGGGGATTGATCACCTGTTGGCATCCCGGGTGGACAGCAGTACCGGCATGTATCTGGGGCGCAACTGCTACGGCGAGGAAAAGGTCAAGCGTTTCCGCAAGGAATTTGGCGATGTGGAGATTGACGCCTTTTATTCCGATTCCCTTTCGGACGCCCCCATGGCGAACCTGGCAAAGACCGCCTATCTGGTAGATGGTGATATTCTGATTCCCTGGGAAGATTAAAAAGTGCTATCC
>JAXJVM010000102.1:0-1590 GCA_036308515.1 Clostridia bacterium
AAGTTGAATTCAGCTAAATTCGCCTGACGGCGAGCTAAATTGAGTAAACTCAGCTAAATTGCCTGCGGCAGCTAAATGTGCTTCGCACGCTAATGGCGAATTTAATTTAGCTACTCCAAAGGAGTTATTTAGCTATCGAATGAAATGAGATAATTTAGCTTTGAACGAAGTTCAAAATTTAGCTAAAAAAGTGCATCTAAATCGGACACTGATGTTATACTTTATAGATAAACAAACCTTGAATCTTCATGGAGGGGAAAACTATGGACTTATTCAGTATTATCCTTGCAGCAGGCGAGGGAAAGAGAATGAAATCTGCACACGCCAAGCCCTTGCAAAAAGCAGGCGGCAAAACCCTGGTGGACTGGGTGCTGGACGCGGCGGAAGGAGCGGGCGCCAGTCAAAACATTGTGGTTATTGGGCATTGTGCCCAAGAGATGGAAACATATCTGGGCGAACGTGTGACCTATACTTATCAGCATGAACAGCTGGGCACCGGCCATGCAGTCATGCAGGGCATTGAACCCATCAAGGATAAGTCAGGAACCGTTATGGTTCTCTGCGGCGACACCCCGTTGATTACGGCGGAAACTCTGCGCGGCGCCATGGAGGCACACGGTAAGAGCGGCAGAGCCGTGACTGTCATTACCGCCGAGGTGGAAAATCCCTTCGGTTACGGCAGAATTGTCCGGGAAAACGGAGCCCTGGCGCGCATTACGGAGCAAAAGGACGCCACGGAAGAAGAAAAGCAAATTCGGGAAATCAACTCCGGCATGTATCTCTTTGATATCCAAAAGCTGGTTTCTGCGCTGGCGCGGTTGGATAACAACAATGCCCAGGGGGAATATTATCTTACAGATGTAATTGCCATTCTTCTCTCTGATGGCGAGAAGGGCGACACCTATCTGGCAGACCCGGAGGAAATTCTCGGGGTCAATGACCGGATTCAGCTGGCTGAGGCTGATACCCTGCTTAACCGCCGTAAGGTGCGGCAATTGATGGCCGATGGCGTTTGCGTCCTGCAGCCGGATTCCGTCCGTGCGGATGCCAACGTAAAAGTGGGCAGAGATACGGTGATTTATCCGGGCACTATTTTAGAGGGAGATACCCAAATCGGTGAGGCGTGTATCATCGGCCCCAACACCCGGCTGAAGGACTGCACCATCGGTGACAAAACCGAGATTCAGTATTCCGTGGCGCTGGAAAGCAGTGTAGGAAGCAAGACCTCGGTGGGACCCTTTGCCTATATTCGTCCCCATTCTACCATCGGTAGCGGCAACAAGGTGGGCGACTTTGTAGAGGTTAAGAACGCCAGCATCGGCGACGGCACCAAGATTGCACATTTAACCTATGTGGGTGACGCCGACGTGGGTGAGAGAGTCAACTTCGGCTGCGGTACCGTTGTGGTGAACTATGACGGTATTTCCAAGCACAGAACGGTCATTGAGGACGATTGCTTTATCGGCTGCAACAGCAACTTGGTGTCACCGGTGACGGTGCGCAAGGGTGCTTATACTGCGGCAGGCTCCACCATTACCGACGAGGTGCCGGAGGATGCCCTGGCCATTGCCAGAGCCAGACAGGTCAACA
>JAXJVM010000103.1:0-11987 GCA_036308515.1 Clostridia bacterium
ATTCTCTTTTTTTCTTCCATGTTCCTCACCTACCACTTCTTTGAGCACTTCGCCCAATACCTTCACACCCTTTTCGATATCCTCTTTGGAGGCGGTGGAATAATTCATGCGGAAGGTACTGTAGGTTTTCTTATCATCAATCATGGTGGTGGCACCCGGTACAAAGGCAACGTTCTTTTCCAGCGCCTTCTGCATGACTACTTTGGCGTCATACTGCTCCGGCATGGTGCAGAACAGGAAGAGACCGCCCTCGGGATTGGTGTGAGTCACACAGGAGGGGAAACACTTGTCCATACACTCCATCATCAGCTGGCATTTTTCGCCGTAAACCTTGCACAGCTTGGCAATGTGAGCGTCAATGTCATACCGGGTCACGAACTCATAAGCAATCATCTGGGAGAGTACATTGGTGTGCACGTCCTCCACCTGCTTACAAATAACCATTCTCTCCATCAATGCCGGGTCACAGCTGACAAAACCCAGACGCAGACCAGGAGAAAGAATCTTGGAAAAGGATCCCAGATAAACCACTCTGCCGTTTTCATCCATGGATTTCAGGGTGGGAACATCCTCGCCGGCAAAGCGGAGCTCGCCATAGGGGTTGTCCTCAAAAATCATAAAGTCGTAGGTTTCTGCCAGTTCCAGCACCTTCTTTCTCTTTGCCAAGGACATGGTGATGCCGGAGGGGTTCTGGAAGGTAGCAATGGTGTACAGAATCTTCACATTGGGATGTGCTTTGAGCAGTTCCTCCAGCTTGTCGGTGTCCAGACCGTCTGCCTGTACCGGCACGCCGTAGATTTCTGCATTGTTACACCGGAAGGAGTTCAATCCACCGATGAAGCTGGGTTCCTCGCAGATAACACCGTCGCCGGGATTAAGCAAGGATTTTGCCGCAAGGTCAATGCCCTGCTGACCGCCGCTGACGATGATGGTTTCGTCGTTCTCGCTAATGATGCCCTGCTTGGTCAACCGGTCAATCACCCAGTTTCTAAGGGGTGTATAGCCCTCGGTGGTGCCGTACTGAAGGGCAATCTCACCCTGGTTGGTCAGCACGTCTGCCGCAATCTCAGCCAGTTCCTTTTTCGGGAACAAGGCAGGATCGGGCGCACCGCCGGCAAAGGAGATAATCCCCGGCTTTGCCAGAAGCTTAAAAATCTCACGGATTGCCGATGCCTCCAAATGCTTCACCTTATCTGAAAATTTCTCTTGAATATTCTGCATGATAAATTCTCCTCTCTTAATCCTTTGCATCCTCTAGGAGCCGCTGTATCAGGGCAATGAGCGCAGCCACCGATGCCAGCATCAAAAACAAATTGCTGATAAATCCCATAACCCGGCAAGCCTTTGCCATCCGCATTTCACGCTTCATTCTGCGCTTGCTTTTCCGGTAACTTTTGCCGATACGTCCGGCGGCATCCTCTGCATAGGCGCCCGCCTGCTTCACATAGGGTGCTGCAAATTCCACGGCTTCTCTGCCGTAATCCATCCATTTACTCATGATGCATTCTCCTTTCGGGCAATCATTCTTCCTCCAAGATTGCTATGTAGGGAAGCTGGCGGAAGCATTCTCCGCAGTCCAGCCCGTAGCCTACAATAAATTCATCCGGAATTTCAAACCCGGTATAGTCCGCTTCAAATTCCACCTGCCGCCGTGCAGGCTTGCTCAGCAGGGAGCATACCTTCACAGACGCGGCGCCGCGCTCCTTTAACAAGGGAACCAGCTTATTCAGGGTATTTCCGGAGTCAATGATATCCTCTGCCAGAAGCACGTGCTTGCCGGTAATATCCACATCCAAATCCTTTTTAATCTTCAGGGTCCCGGAACTGACCGTCTCATTGCCGTAGCTGAACACCTGCATAAAGTGTACCCGGATATCCGCCTTGAGTTTACGCACCAAGTCGCTGATAAAGACAAAACAGCCCTTCAAAATACCGATTACGATTAACTCGCCCTCCGGATAGTCTTGGTTTACCAGCTCCGCAAGCTCGGCAACCCGATTCTGAAGTTCTGTCTCTGTGAGCAAGATTTTACCAACCTTTCTCTGCTTACCCATTGTAAATCACCAGTCCTCTCTTTGTCTCTTTGTTCGCTTTATAGGGTTCGGCAACCCGGTGTCCAATCACCGCAATCACCTTGCTTCCGCTGCAGACCAAGGGAATACTACCTCGCTCCCTCAGGGGAATCTTTGCATCTATTAAAAAATCCTTGAGCTTGCGCTCTCTGCCATCCTTGAACACCGCAATTCGGTCACCCCGTCTGCGTGTACGAATTTCCAGAGGCAGTTCCTTGACCTTGTCGTAGTCCACCAGCATCTGATTTTCCTGCAGGCTCACCGGCAGCTCTTTCAACTCTAAGGTAACGCTATGGTCGCCCACATCATAGGCTCTGCCAAGCTCCACCTCATAATGAAGCCCGTCTGTAAAATCTGCACCTGCAAGCTGTGCTTGTTCCTCCGGGGTTTCAAAGGCAATCCAGCCGTAGCGCACCACGGCACATAGTCCCCTCGGCAGGGTCACTGCAGCGCCGGTTTCCTTCCCCAGCAGGCCGAAAACGGCGTCCATGTGACACCGCTCCAGGCGGTAATCCTTCCCCATGGCATCCTGTGCCGCCAGCAGAATCAGCCGGCTGCGAATGCTTTCCTGTACCAGTTCCAAGGTTTCCATATCCAGCAGCACCGGCTTATGGGAGGGGGCTGGATTGTTAATCTGCCGATACAACCGCTTCGCATAGCCCTTGAGGAAATCCCCATCCTCCGCCATATTCTGCGCCAGTGCCGCCAGTGCCCCGGTGATGTTGGGGTTGAACGTCTCTTTTAGCAGGGGCAGCAGCTGATGGCGAATGCGATTGCGGGTATAGGCATCCTCCTCATTGGTACTGTCAATACAGTAGGTCAGGTTATTCTCCTGACAATAGCCTTCAATCTGCGTCCGCTCCACATCCAGCAGAGGACGAATCACGCCATCCTGCCGCACATAGCGGATGCCGGAGAGACCTTCGATTCCGGTACCGCGTATAACGCGCATGAGCACCGTTTCCGCTTGGTCATCACGGTTGTGGGCAGTCGCAATTCTATCAATGCCCTTTTCCTGGCACAATTCCCGAAAAAACTGATACCGGGCAAGCCGTCCGGCAGTTTCCGCGGAAACCTCCATGTCTTTTGCAAGGGCAGGAATATCTACTTCTTTATAATAACATGGTATCTGCCAATGTTCGCACAAATCCTTAACAAACGCAGCATCCCGGTGGGCTTCCTCCCCACGGATACCGTGGTTCATATGCGCCGCCGCCAGCTGGATCTCCAGTTCTGTTTGCAGCGTTTTTAGGGCATGGAGCAGACACACAGAATCCGCACCGCCTGAGACCCCCACCAGGACGGTCTCACCAGGGGCAGACATTTGATGTGCTGCTATGGTTTTTCGCAGGGCATTGAGCACCTGCAGCGTATTATTTTGCATGGTCGCCGCTCCAGTCTGCAAACATGGTATATTCGCCAATCCAGGTCAGAAAATCATAGCCAACCTCGCCATTTCTGTGCTTTGCAAAGTTACATTTCGCCTTATTTGGCTCTTCTGCATCCTCGTGGTAGTATCCCTCACGATGGAGAAACATAACCATATCCGCATCCTGCTCAATGGCACCGGAATCACGAAGGTCGCTGAGCACCGGTTCGCGCTTTTCTTTATCTGCGGCACGACTGAGCTGGGACAGGGCAATGATGGGAATGTTCAAATCATTGGCAAGAATCTTCAGGCTACGGGAAATCTCGGTGATTTCCTGCTGACGGCTGGCTCCTTTGCCGGAACCGCTAATGAGCTGCAGATAGTCAATCACTACAAGATCCAGTCCTCGCTCTAGCATCATCTTACGACATCGGGCGCCGATTTCGCTGACGGTAATACTGGAGGTATCATCCACATAAATCCCCGCCTGTGCCAGAACCGAAATGGCGTTGCCGATTTTGCCCCACTCGTCGTCCTTGATATCGCCCTTTTTTATCTTTTCCGAGCTGAGCTTTGCCTCGGCACTGAGCAGACGGTTTGCCACCTGAATGCCCGGCATTTCCAGGCTGAAAATAGCTACGTTCTTTTTGGATTTTACCGCCACGTTCTGGGCAATGTTCAGCGCAAAGCTGGATTTACCCATGGCAGGACGTGCCGCCAGAATAATCAGTTCTGCAGCGTGAAGCCCGGAAGTTCTGCGGTCAAGATCAATAAATCCCGTAGGAATGCCCGTGATACCCTCAGACTTCTGGGAAAGCTTTTCCAGCTTTTCCAGACCCTCATCCAGATACCGTCCGATATGGACAAGCCCCCGGGTACTGCGATCCTGAGAAATCTCAATCATGGACTGCTGAGCGGCAGCAAGGATATCATCGGTCTCCTCGTCGCCGCGGTAGCACTTGCCACGGATATCCTCTGCCATACGAATCATACGGCGCTGCACCGCTTTGTCCCGAACAATTTCAGCATAAAACCTGACGCTGTCGGTGGAGGGAACCAGGTTGGCAACCTCTACTACAAAGGAAATGCCTCCAATTTTTTCCAGGGTCCCCCGCAGGGTCAAATGCTCCTTTAAGGTAACCAAATCAATGGGCTTTCCTGTGTTATAAAGCTCCACGATGGCTTCAAAAAGCTCCCGATGGCGGCTGATATAAAAATCCTCACCGCGGACTGTTCCCACCACATCGGGGATGCAGTTGCGATCCAGATAAATCGCACCCAGTACTGACTGCTCTGCCTCGTTGCTGAAGGGCATAGACAGCTCCGCGGGAGAATCCGGCTCCTGAATCACCGGATTGATGGGTTCTTGGTTCATAGTTTCACCTACTTTTATGCCTCGGTTACTTGCACCTTGAAGGTGCCGACAATTTTGGGATACAAGGTTACCTGCACCTCACGGATGCCGCAGCTCTTAATGCCGTCGGGCAGGTCAATCTTCCGCTTGTCCACTTCAATATTATACTGCTCCTTCAGTGCCTGCGCCACGTCCTTGGAGGTGATGGAGCCAAAGAGCTTTCCTTCCTTGCCAGCCTTGGCAGAAAGCTTCACTGTAATCTCCTTGAGACGCTCTGCAATCTTGGTTGCCTTGAGTTCCTCCTGGTTGCGGTGATATTGCTCTGCACCTCTTTTTCCCTCCAGCTCATTCATTGCCTGCTTGGTTGCAGGCTTTGCCAAACCCTTAGGGAGCAAAAAGTTATTGGCGTAACCGTCGCTGACGTTGATTAAATCACCTTTTTTCCCTTGAGATTTTACATCTTGTGTCAAAATTACCTTCATCTGTCTCTTCCTTTCTATGTCTTATTGTCGGAGCACCTTATCGGGGTTCCAGCAAGGGTGCTTCTTCAAAAAGCACCTCATCAATGGCAGCACGCAGCTGCAATTCTGCCATTTCCAGACCGTTGTTTTTCATCTGGGCACCGGCAATGGTGATATGACCGCCGCCGCCCAGTTTTTCTAGGATAACCTGCACGTTGACCGAATCCAGCGACCGTCCGCTGATGACAATGCGGTTTCCCACTGCCGCCAGAACAAACGCCGCCTCGATGCCCTTAATGTTCAGCAATTCATCTGCCGCTTGGGCAACTACCAACTGGGTGTCCTGTCCCATATCCTCGCAGACCGCAAGGGCAATGTTACCTCGGTAAATCTTCGCCTGACTGATGATGCGGGATTTTAAGATATACATATTCAGGTCATTGCGGAACAACCGCCGCACATTGACCGGGTCTACTCCCATTTTTCTCAAATAGGATGCCGCTTCAAAGGTACGAACCCCTGTCTTAAAGGTAAATCCCTTGGTATCAATATAAATACCGCTGTAGAGAGCCTCTGCCTCGCACAGATTCATAGTGCGTCCCTGTACCATATACTGCAGAATCTCAGTGACCATCTCACTGGAAGAGGATGCATACGGCTCGTGATAGCTGAGCACCGTGCCTTCGATGAAATCCTCACTGCGCCGATGGTGGTCAATGAGCACCACCTCTCTAATATTCCGCAGCACATCCTGATACTCTACCATGTTGGGGCGGTGCGTATCTACCACAATCAGCAGGGTTTTATCATCAATTAGAGAAAGTGCTCTGTCTTCGTTGACAATCCGCGACGCATACTCCTCCTGCTTCAGCAGATTTTCCAAAACCACCTGTGCATTGTTATGATTGCGGTCAATGGCAATATAAGCGTCCACCTTTCGGCTGCGCAGCGCCCAGAACAAACCTGCTGATGCACCCAGACTATCGGCATCGGCGTTACGGTGGCCCATAATAATGACCTGAGATGCCTGATCCGCCAAATCCCGCAGGGCATGGGCAACCACCCTTGCCTTGACCTTGGTGCTCTTCTCGATTTCCCGGCTCTTAGCGCCGTAGAACTGAAAGCCCTTCTGGGTCTTTACCACCGCCTGGTCGCCGCCGCGGCCCAGTGCCATATCCAATGCCGCAAGGGAGAACTGCTGGTTCTCCCGAAGAGTATCGCCAGATTTTCCCACACCGATACTTAAGGTCACCGGGAACCGATTGCCTTGGGCAATGGTCTTAATTTCCCGTAAGATATCAAACTTCTCTTTCATGAGCAGGTCAAATTTACCTGCCTCAAAGAGCACCAGAAACCGATCCCTCTCATAACGGATGCTAACACCCTCACCGCGATCCATCCACTCGTTGACGCACCGTTCAATTTCCGCAACCAGTGCACCGTGATTGGCGTTGGGCGTTCCCTTGAACACTTCCTCATAATTATCCACCATGACAGAGCAAACAACGGTTTTTTTGTCCTCCATCTGTTCCTGAAAACGCTTGATGTCAGATAAATCGGTGAAGTACAGTCCCACCATGGTCTCAATCATGTCGTTCCGGTTGGTGCGAACCACCCGCCCGGTAACCAGATAGCTGTGGTCTTTATAGTCATACTCCTCGGGAGAGGGCTGCTCGTTTTCCACAAAGCGGCTGAACTGCAGCTCCGGAAACACATCCTGTAAATATTCCTCATAGATGTTCTCTCTGCCCACCATCTGGGTAAAGCTGCGGTTGTACCACTGAATAGCACCACCTAAAGAGACTACCACCAAAGGCGATGGGAAATTCATCACCGCAGTACGGGTGGTACTCTCTACGCAGTAGGCAAAGTCTGCCAGTTCGTCCGTCATGTGCTTTTGCTGGCGTGCAGAAACAATGACACTGCCTATGGCAATCACAATGGCAAAAGTGATTTCCAAGATGGCAGGCACGGAAATCTCACCGTGGCGTAGCCACTGAGACAACAACGATCCTACACCAAAAATCAGGAATCCCGTTGCAGCCAACAGGCTGTATCGGAAAAAATACCGTCTGCCCAAAGAGAGCAGACTTCTATTTGTTTTCGCCATGGTTCTCACCTACCTTATGAAACCGTCTGAAGCGGAATAACCCATCCAGGAATCCCAGAAATACCAGTACCTGAGCAAGCAATCCGATTGCCACATAACCGATTACCAAAACCACCAGATAAATGCCTGCCCGGGCATACCCGGAGGAAATCTTTTCGCCAAGCTTATAATCAATTAAGGAAAGTCCGCAAACACCGATAAAGCAGTCCAGAATCAGCGACATATTCTGCAGTGCCGCCGTAAAGACCGTGGTGTCCTGTGCCAGATTGCCTACCAACGACAAAATCACCGACAGATAACACATGGCGCGGGTGGCATGGAGCATGGAAAAGGGCACATAGGGTACTCGGGCAATCCGAAGCCGCCGAAGCATAAATATTCCCACTGCTGCAGCGCCATAGCCCATGACACTCGCCATGGCAATCACCAATGTGGGCAGATATAAAAGCAACAACTCCTTCACCCTACCCAGTGCCTGGTTCATGGTCTCCAGTATAGGCAGAAGTTGTGCCTGTTCGGTCTCACCAAACTGACCGGCAGCCTGATTCAATATCTGCCGGGTGTTCTCCAGAGCACCGTCAAGCAAACGGACAATGCCATCGCCTCCACCGCTTGCATTCAGCAGCAAAAGCTCCAGCATCAGCCCTATCAGCACCGCTCCGGAAGCTGCAAATACCATGGTCTTGAAGCTCTTGCGGTGTCGAATAGCAAACCCAATCATCAAACCGGGGAGCAGATTGGTCACCGCCAGCAGTACCGTCGAAAGGAGGTCTCCCAATAAGAATATCATCACTAACACCGCTGCGCCCGCGGAAAGCACAGCAATTCTCCCGCCGTGGCGGACAGTTGTAAACATGGTCGGAAGTCCCACAATCAGGACCGAAAGCATAGCAAACAACGGCACATAAACCGTCAGCACCATCAGCAAAACCGTCAGGGCAGCAGCAATTGCGCCCTCGGTCAAAGCCTTTACCTTGCCAGTATTCATAACGTCTCCTTATCCTTTGGCCATTCTCCGACCATGAGTTTTAGGTCGTCAGCCCGTCAAACTTACAATTATCTAAGATAATATCTTACCAAATTTCCGGTAATATTTCAACTATAATTTCAATAAAAATAAATTTTTTCTTCAAGAACCAGAAAAAATTCTTCTTTTTTCGCTTAAATAGGCATTATTCCTGATTGACTTTACCCCTGGGAAACCCGTGGAAGACCAAACCGGTGTCTTTGTTCGAAACGCCGGCGGCGCTCCTGCCAACGTCCTTGCCGCTATGGCAAAATTCGGTGCCAGCACCGCCTTTATCGGCAGCGTTGGCAAGAATATGTTCGGCGACTTTTTAATTGCAACGCTCAAGGAAAACGGCATCAGTACCGATGGTGTCGTTGTGGACGAGGAACACAACACCACCCTCGCCTTTGTCTCTCTGGATGAGAGCGGCGACCGGGATTTCAGCTTCTACCGCCGATTCGGCGCTATTGCTTCCATCCCCGATTACGACGCATAAATTTTGTGCATTTTTTCCTTGAAAAAACGCGGAAACTATGCTAAACTAGACAGAAAACCAAGGAAAACACAAGGGGGATTACCATGAAACGTATCATCACCGTACAAGACATTTCCTGTGTAGGCAAATGTTCTCTGACCGTGGCGCTGCCCATTATCTCGGCAGCCGGCGTGGAGGCAGCCGTGCTTCCCACTGCCGTACTTTCCACACACACGCAGTTTCCCAAATTCACCTTTCTGGATTTGACCAAGGAGCTTCAGCCCATCGCCGATGTCTTTCAAGAACTGAATCTGGATTTTGATGCAGTTTATACCGGCTATCTGGGTTCCTTTGACCAACTGGACTTTGTGGATCAGTTTATCAAGGATCGGGCAGACCACAAGCCCACCGTCATCATCGACCCGGTCATGGCAGACAACGGCAAGCTCTATACCGGTTTCACCCAGGAGTTTGCGGATCGGATAGCACAGCTTTGCGGCAATGCCGACCTGATTCTGCCCAATCTGACTGAAGCGGCATTTATGCTCCACGAGCCCTATCGTGAGACCTATGACGAGGCGTATGTGCAGGAGACACTGGTAAAGCTCACCGACCTGGGCGCAAAACAAGCCGCCCTGACCGGTATCAGTCTGGAGGAAGGCAAAATCGGCTACTACCTCTATGACTCCACCACCAAAACCTTCCACAGCTACTTTAACGAAAAGCTGCCCGTACTTTATCACGGAACAGGCGATGTTTTCGCCTCCTGTGTCACCGGCGCCCATATGCGTGGGCTGAGCATTCCTGATGCCCTGACCCTTGCGGTGGATTACACCCTGGAATGCATCCGCGCTACCATGAAGGATCCCAACCGCAGAGAGTATGGCGTCAACTTTGAAGAAGCGCTCCCCCTGCTGATAGAGCGCTTAACTAAATAACAAACTAGGAAAACCGCCCAAATGGGCGGTTTTCAGACTGTCGAAAATCCCTGCTTTGCCTAATACAAAACAGGGATTTTCGACACTCTGACACTTGCATTTGCAAGTGTTTTTTTCTTATCCTTTTTTCATCAATTCTGCAAGATATAGCTCCGCCGCAGTCCAGCCGTCTATGTTACCGGTTTTAATATCCGCATCGTATTTTAGACCCTGAAATATCATCCGTTTGAGGTATGGCTCACCGTAGCGCTTGCTCTCCTGAATGGTTTTATTCACCGCAAATATGGGACGCTTGAAGTCAAAATACTCCACCATCTCCTGAGGAGATAGACCGTCTTCCTTCAATAATTTACAAAGCAGCATTTCCGAGAGCTTTCCCATGAGCATTCCCAGCACCATGGTAGGCTGTTCCTTGGTCTCCTTGAGATACTTCAGTTGTTCCTGCGCCTTTTGACCTCTGCCGGCGAGAACGTGATCCAGCATATCATAAATCCGATACTCTGCCGATTGATCCACCACGGCGTCAATATCCTCACGGGTAACCTTGCTGCGCTCTCCGAGATAATTCAAAAGCTTTTGCAGCTGCATCTGGATTCTGCCCAGGGACTGTCCGCACAACCGCACGATATAGGAGACGTCTTTCGGGGCAATCATCTTGCCTTCTTTGGTGATACGTTCCTCAATCCAAAGCTCCACCCGATTCACCGGCAGAAAGTCGAACACTACAACACCGCCGTGTTCCTCCAGAAACTTCAGATTCTTCTCTTTTTTCTTATCAAAGCTTTCCTCCACAAAAATCAGGCAGGTATAGGGTGGGAGATTTTCCACCGCCTCCTTGATGCGCTTATATTCCTTGCCGGTGGTCTGATTGAAAAAACCACTATTTTTCGCCACCACCACCTTTTTCTCTGACATCTGCGGAAACTGCTCCACCGCCTCCAAAACCGCCTCAATATCCGTCTTTTTCCCGTCAAAATGAAAGCGATTGAAGTCCTCAAAGCCAGGGGTAATCAACTTTTTTTCGATAGCCGCAATCTTGTGGGAGAGCAAATATTGCTCCTCACCATAGAAAAAATAAACCGGCATGAGATTGCCCGACTTGATTTGCTTGTTTAATTCCTCCACCGTCATTTGAGCGTCCTCCATTTATCCGCGATTTCTATCCGTTTGATTTTTTCTTTATCTACCAGCAGCTTCACCGCACCGTGCAGATCAGTGCGATAAACCGTGCTTCCACAGGCTGTCAGCCCATCCAGCATCTTCTGAGACGGATGTCCGTAGTAGTTATTCATCCCTACTTCAATCACTGCATACTGCGGATGGCACGCCTCCAGAAAGGGTCGGTACACCGCCGATTCACCGCCATGATGAGGCACCTTCAGCACCTGTGCGGAAAGCTGTCCCTTCTTTTCCTGCACAAGCTCGGCTTGCGCCGATGCCTCAATATCGCCGGTGAACAGGAACCGGTTCTCGCCATAGTCCACCCGTAGAACTAAGGACTGATTGTTGGCGGTCAGATGCTCTGCCTTATCCTCCGGCCATAGAATACAGTAGCGCGCCTTGCCGATGGTAAGCTCCTCGCTGACTGAAATTCTGCGCATGGGAATTTGCTTTTCATGCACCAACTTTAAAAAGTTTTCTTCCTCCTGGCTAGCATCTGATACCTCCGGCAGATACAGCATCTTGATGGGGAAGTCCTGTGCTATTAATTCCATGATACCCGATATGTGATCCTCATGAAAGTGCGAAACAAACACCGCATCCAAAGCACGAACATTCTGGTTGGCAAAATAGCTCATCAGCGTCACGCCGGAGCCTCCGTCCCCGCCGTCAATCAGCACATTACCTCGGTGCCCTGCCTGAATCAAACAGGCATCCCCCTGTCCCACATCCACAAAGCTAACAGAAACAGGCTTAGAAGCCTGAAACCAGACCAATGCAAAGACAAAGAGCGCAAGAGCAAGTACCCATGTACCCACAAGAAGCCGCTTTTCACCGGTTTTCAGTTTTTCATACTTCATAGTCTCACCGTGTTTAGTATACCATATCAGTAGAATTTACGCAAGGGGCGGTCATGAAAAAGGTGCCCCCTTTGGGGCACCTTCAGACTGTCGAAAAAGTCGGTCTACCGCAAGCAAAGAAAAACAAAAAGAATGTAGGGTATGGCATTTATGACATACCGATAAAGAACAAATGGTG
>JAXJVM010000104.1:0-7818 GCA_036308515.1 Clostridia bacterium
CACCATTTGTTCTTTATCGGTATGTCATAAATGCCATACCCTACATTCTTTTTGTTTTTCTTTGCTTGCGGTAGACCGACTTTTTCGACAGTCTGAAGCACTTGCTGATGCAAGTGCTTTTTTATTTCTATCACCTATACAAAACCCCGTGAAGGCGTTGCTTTCACGGGGTTGTCTTTTATTGAATACTAAAGAGTAAATCACCGTAGGTGGGCATGGGCCAAACATCCTTAGGGGTATAAACCTCCATGGTGTCGGCGGTTTCGCGTACTTCAGCCATGAGAGACAATACCAAATCCCGGTATGCCTCAGCCTGTTTCTGCTTATCCTCCACTGCCTTGGCGGTCTGCACGTTTGCCTCCAGAGTTTCGGCATCGGTAAAGAGCTTTGCAGTCAGGTCGGAGAGCTTCACAATAAGGGTTTCCTCCATGCGGCAGTTTGCCTTGGGGCAAGCCTGCTTCTTAGCGGCTACGGTCTCGCTCAAGGTCTGGACATATCCGGTCACCGCAGGTAGAATATCCCGGCGCACCATTTCCAGCATGGTCAATGCCTCGATGTTAACCACCTTACTGTAATTATCCAGATTGATCTCGTACCGGGAATATGCCTCGCCCCGGGTGAGAATGTGATGCTTTTCAAAAAGCGCCAGATTGTGTTCCTCGATAAACGCCGGCAATGCCTCCGGGGTGCTCCGGTGATTGGAAAGTCCGCGGCGCTCTGCTTCGGCAACCCATTCCTCGGAATAGTTGTTGCCGTTAAAGATAATCCGCTTATGTTCCTGAATGGTACGCTGCAGCAGTGCCATAAGGGCTTCCTCAAAGTTTTCCTTGCCCTCTAGTTCATCGGCGAACCGTCCCAGGATCTCCGCTACTGCTGTATTGAGGATAAAGTTGGGGCCGGAAACAGACAAACTGGAACCGGGCATACGGAACTCAAACTTATTGCCGGTAAAAGCAAAGGGAGAGGTTCTGTTTCGGTCGGTGGTGTCCTTAACAAAGTTAGGCACGGCGTTCACGCCGCCGGTCTCCATGACCTCTTTTTTCCGGTCACAGTAATCGCTGCCGGACTCGATGGCGCAAAGCACCTCGGTCAGCTCGTCCCCTAGGAAAATAGAAATAATGGCAGGGGGAGCCTCCGCCGCGCCCAGGCGGTGGTCATTACCGGCGGTGGCTACGGTCATGCGCAGCAAATCCTGATACTCGTCCACGGCGGCAATCACCGCGCAGAGGAAGGTTAAAAACTGCAGATTGTCGTGGGGCTTTTTGCCCGGATCAAGCAAGTTGATGCCTGTATCGGTGCAGATTGCCCAGTTGTCATGCTTGCCGCTGCCGTTGACCCCGGCAAAGGGCTTCTCGTGCAGCAGGCACTTCATAGAATGCTTCTCGGCAATTCGCTTCATCAACTCCATGGTCAGCTGATTGTGGTCGGTAGCAATGTTTCCTGCACAGAAAATAGGTGCCAGCTCATGCTGTGCCGGTGCAGCTTCGTTGTGCTTGGTCTTTGCCAGGATGCCCAGCTTCCAGAGCTCATTGTCCAGGTCCCGCATATAAGCGGAAACCCGCTCCTTGACCACACCGAAGTAGTGGTCATCCAGCTCCTGACCCTTGGGAGGCATTGCCCCAAACAGAGTTCTGCCGGTAAACGTAATGTCCCGACGCTTGGCGGCAACCTTACGGTCAATCAAAAAGTACTCCTGCTCCGGGCCCACGGTGGTCTCCACCCGCTTAACCTCGGTGTGACCAAACAAACGCAGTACACGCAAAGCCTGGGTGTTCAAAGTCTCCAGCGACCGCATGAGGGGTGTTTTCTTGTCCAAGGCTTCGCCAGTGTAAGAACAGAAAATAGTGGGGATGCAGAGGATGTTATCTTTAATAAAGGCATTAACCGTAGGGTCCCAGGCGGTATAGCCCCGCGCCTCAAAGGTGGAGCGCAGTCCGCCGGAAGGGAAGCTGGATGCATCCGGCTCGCTCTTGATGAGCTCCTTGCCGGAAAACTCCATAATCACCTGATCATCTCCTGCCGGAGAGATAAAGCTATCATGCTTCTCCGCAGTAATCCCGGTCATAGGCTGGAACCAGTGTGCAAAGTGGGTTACGCCCTTTTCAATCGCCCAGTCCTTCATGGCATTTGCCACCACATCCGCCGCTTCACGGGTGAGTGGCTCGCCTTCTTCTTTGGTTTTTCTAACTTGCTTATAAATGTCCTTCGGCAACCGTTCTTTCATGATTCTGTTGTTAAATACCATAGAACCAAAAATTTCGTTGATATGCGACATATTGAAAGCACACTCCTTACTAGAAAAAGCACTGTAAGTCACCCTCACAGTGCTTTACTTGCCATTTTCTCTATTATATAGTCTCCGGGCATATTTGTCAAGTACCGCGCTTTATGTGGTTTTGACTCCTTACAACCCAGAATATGCCGCTCCCTGTCAGAACCGGTCGATGGAAATATTTTGCATTTTTGGTATACTATGGTATAATATGACTATAAAACCAGAATTTGGAAAGGGGTATACTTATGTTATTAGACTACAAAAGAGAATCCACGGTGAGAGAATTACGGCGCCCCGACCCCCGGCAGGAGGCAGAGGCAATGGAGAAGAGCCGGAATTTTACCCGGTGCGGAGAGACGCGAACCATCCCGGTGAAGAACATTTTGCCCAATCCCCATCAGCCCCGGCAGGAATTTGACAAGGCGGCGCTGCAGGATTTGGCGATTTCTATTATGGAATACGGACTGATGCAGCCCATTACCGTTCGGCAGGTAGGGCCCTTCGATTATGAACTGATTGCCGGGGAACGGCGGCTGACTGCCTGTCGGAATCTGGGCATGGCATACATCCCGGCCATTGTCATGACCGCCAGTGCCACGGACAGTGCGGTTCTGGCACTGGTGGAGAATATCCAACGGGAAAACCTCAGCTACATCGAAGAAGCAGAGGCCTTCAGCAACCTGATTACCGAGCACGGACTCACTCAGGAAGAACTGGCGGACAAGCTGGGCAAAAGCCAGTCCACCATTGCCAACAAGATACGGATACTTAAGCTCTCGCCCAAGGTACGGCAAATTTTAATTGCTCACAACCTGACGGAACGTCATGCCAGGGCACTGCTCCGGCTGCCGGAAGAAAAACAGCGGTTGCGTGCGGCAAACCTGATTGCAGAGCGTGGACTCAACGTGGCAAAGACCGAAGAACTGGTGGACAAGCTGCTCAAGGCGCCCTTAAAGCCCGTTGCCGAGACCAAAACCAACGACGGACGAGTATTCCGGGATATGCGGATTTTTCACAATACCATTCGCCAGGCGGTAGACATGATGCGCAAGTCCGGTATCGACGCCACCGCCAACAAAACCGAAAACGATACCTGTATTGAATATACCATTATTATTGAGAAACAAGCGTAATTTCTACTCTGTGCCTCCCCTGACGGGGAGGTTTTTTTTGCCTTTTTACAGGATGGCACGATTTGTCACTCTTTTTGCTTTTATAATAGCAGTAGAACAAATCAACTTATGACAAAGGAGGGCTACTTATGCCAAACTTAACCACACCCATTCCGCCAACCCTGACGGAAAACACCACCGAGGACCTGAAACGTATACAGGCCTGGGGTACCGCACTCATTGACGAGCTGACCTATCTCTTTTCTCATCTGGATGCCGGGAATGTCACCGAGGCAGGCTCGGTCAAGGCAGAGAATATCGACACTAATTCTGCCAAAATCACGAACGCCCAAATCGGGGCGCTGACTGCCGACAAGCTTATTGCCGGGACGGTGGATACCAATAAGGTCACCGTGTCCAGCGACGATGGGACGTTAACCCTCTCCGGCTCGCAGATTGCCATCCGCGACCAGAATCAGGTGCGCTTCCTTGCCGCCTTTGACCCGGATACCGGGGAATTCCATTTTCTGCTTTGCAACAAGCTGGGTATCCCCACCGTTGACATCAATAGCAGCGGAGACGCGGTCTTTACCGGTCAGGTAGAAAGCTCCAACATCTATTCTTCCACCATCATCGGCACGGACAGTACCTCTTACGCCGAGGCAACCGGCGGCGTTTTTGCCCAGTTGGATCCCACCGGTATTAAGATTATGCAGGACGAGGATGGTGAACGCCAGCAGAAGGTGGGTATGTCCGTAGGCGATGACGGCACTGCTTATCTGGTTCTGGGTGCCGGAAACGGCGGCAATTCCCACACCATTAACGGAGTTGTTTACACCAACGGCGCTTTCAAGATTGAAAAGAACGAAAGCTATGCTAGCCTAGGTCTGGTGGGATATGCGCCCCAGGTTTCCTTCTGGGAGAAATCCGGAGAGCTTTGGCTCTCTGGAAGTAAAGTTCTAATCAACGGCGTTAACCTTGCGGAAAACTACCAGGCGCTGCAGCAGAGGGTTTCCGCATTGGAAACCAAGGTTGCGTTATTATCCGCAACCATGTAAGGATGGATATTATCCGTCCCCAAACAAAAACTTTTACAGCAAAAAGGAGAATTTATGATGAACACAAATACTTATCACGGAAAAATCAAACCGGAGTTTTTCGCTCATATTACCGAAGAATTTCAGCGATATCGAGAACACAAGCAAGCCTTTGACCGGCGCATCATCGAGAACAACCGCTGGTTTAAGTCGCGCTACCTAAGCGAACAGACCGGGGAAATGCCTACCCCAACCACGCCGTATCTCTTCAATGCCATTGCCAACAAGCACGCGGATGCTATGGACAACTATCCTGCCCCCAACATTTTGGAGCGTGAGGAGAAGGATCGCTCTCTGGCAGAAACCTTTACCCGGATTCTGCCCATTCAGCTGGATTCCTGCAACTTTCGCAAGACTTACAGCCGCGCCTGGTGGTATAAGCTGAAAAACGGTGCCGCCTGCTATGGAGTGTTCTTTAACCCGGAACTGCGCGGAGGGCTTGGGGAGATTGACATCCGCAAAATAGACCTGCTGAATCTTTTTTGGGAGCCGGGCATCTGCGATATTCAGGATAGCCGTTTCCTGTTCCTCACCGCCCTCATGGATAAGGAGGACTTAAAACAACAGTACCCCCAATATGCAGACCGATTCAGCGGTGATACGCCCCTGGAAATTCTGACTTATGACGATATGCAGAACACCAACGGTCAGGACAAAAACAAAGACAAGCTTCTGGTGGTAGACTGCTACTACAAAAAGAAAACCGGCAATGCCAAAACCGTAGAGCTGATTAAGTTTTGCGGCGACACCATTTTGAACGCCACCGAGGACACCGGGGATGCCGGACTCTACGCCCACGGCAAGTACCCCTTTGTACTGGACGTTATGTATCCCGACGAGGATAGTCCGGTGGGCTTCGGTCTGGTGGATATCATCAAGAGTCCCCAACGCTACATTGACCGTCTGGACTGGATTATCAGCCGCAACGCCATGATTTCCGGCAAGACCCGGTTCATGGTCAAGGACAATGGCGGCCTGAACGAATATGAGCTGGGCGACTTCTCCAAGGACATCATTCACGTAGCAGGCTCGGTGGGGGACGAAAACATTCGGGAGCTTCAGGCAAAACCCCTACACAGTTTTATCATTCAACACCGCCAGAACAAAATTGACGAGCTCAAGGAAGTAGCCGGCAACCGGGACTTCCAGCAGGGAGAAACCTCCGGCGGCGTCACGGCGTATTCTGCCATTGTTGCCCTGCAGCAGGCAGGGGAAAAGCTAAGCCGGGACATGATTGCCGAGGGCTATAACGCCTTCAAAGAGGTGGTTTATCTCTGCATGGAGCTTATGCGCCAGTTCTATGATCAGCCCCACTCCTATCGGGTGGATGGCATGGACGGCAAGCGTGAATATATCACCTTCTCCAACCGCGTCTGGCGGGAAGGTGCCGCCCAGCGTCCCCTGGAGTTTGACGTGGCAGTCAGCGCGGAAAAAAATAACCCCTACAACCGGGTGGCTCAGAATCAAACGCTGACCGAGCTTTGGAAGCTAGGGGTGTTCCGTCCGGACATGGCACAGTCTGCCAAGCTCCTGCTGGAAAATATGTACTTAGACGGCAAGGAAAAGCTGCTGGAGGCTATAAGCTCAAAGGAGTACCTTGCCATGGGTAACCAAAGTGTCCGAGGATTTTAGGTAAATAGGCGCATAGTTGGGGTTACTGGACACCAGCTTAGGAACCCCGGCACGGTTATCCCAGAACTTGCAGAAGCATTCACCGTTATAGGAGAAGATGCCGATATCTCCGGAGCTAACCTCCGGCTGACCATGGACAAAAACAATATCCCCGTCCTGAATCAGCGGTTCCATACTATTGCCGGAAATCCGAACGGCAAAGGTCGCCTCCTCCGGAGCTTCCAGTTCCCGAATCTGAGCATCCGTATCATCCAGATAATTGCCGAAGCCAGCCGTCGCCACCTGGGTATACAAAGGAATCCGCCGGAGACGTCTCCGGAAGGGAATCACCTTGGTCAGCGGACTGTTGTTGTACTCAAATTCCAGACAGTTTCGCACGGCGTCCTGGCTTCGCTTGGGCAGGGACAACATCTTCTCCACAAAGCCTGGCTCTAACTGTTCCTCGGTCTTTCCTGTCATGGGGTCCGGGAGAAAGTACCCAGCAATGTTCCGGATTCGATACTTCTGGCAGAGCTTCAGGAACACCTCCACCGATGGCTCTCCCTGCCCCGTCTCCCATGCGCTAAAGGTGGACTGCCCTATCCCCAGCCATTCATATACGTCCTTCTGGGTAAAGCCGGCCGCCCTACGCGCCTCCCTTAATTTTTTACTTATAAATTTATTCGCCACAATAATCACCTCATCGACTTTTATTTTACCATATTATTTGATATTTTGCAATATTTAAAACGAATTTGTCGTTATTTTTTTCTTGACAAACGATAATATTGTTGTATAATAAAAATATATCATTCAAATTGTTGGGATAGCACAGTCGAAAGCGGTGACGGTTGTGACAGAAAGGAGCAAACATGACACATCCCGACATTTTGAAGATGGAGCGTTTCGGCACCCTTAACCCGGATGTCACACCGCGGAAGATAGGCGAATGCCACTACTGCGGCGAGTCATTATACGACGATATGCCGGAACTTACTGAAAGCAAAGACGGCTTATTCTGCGACATGGCATGCTGCCATGAGTACTATGAAATCAGCAGAGTTTAGCCACAAGAGATTTTTTACGAAAGAAAGGGGTTAAGCAAATGAAGTTTAGCACAGAAAAAGAGATCAAAGCATGGTTCAGAGGACTGTCCTTACTCAAAAAGGACTTAGAGATGAAATCCAGTTTTTATTTGGAGTTACTGCGGGAATGTCAACGAGTGGGAAAATCTCTCTCCCGGCACGAGGCATATTACCTAGCGCAGATAGAACGTCTCCATGAGGAAATGCAGCAGGTTACTGCGGACACCGAGCGGATTATGGACATTCTCACGCCGGAGGAACGGTTGGTAATCACCGCCCGATATATCAAGCATCTTCCCTGGGACGGCATAGAGTTTGCGGTTCATTACAGCCGTCGGCAGGCCATCCGCATACATAATTCCGCTATTAAAAAGCTAATAGGACAGGAGGTGGGCCCTGATGTGTACCGAGGAAATCCTGCCAATCGCTGATACCCAAAAGCCAGATCCGGTAGCCAAGCTGAAAGAGCTGCTCCATTGCGGCAACGAGCGTGTGGAGTTATCGGCGGCAAAGGAACTGCTGGCATTGGAGGAAGAAGCCGAAAAGGAGGACGCCAAGGAGCAGACTATGAAGTTTACCGTAGAGATTCGGATTATCGACCGGGAGGATGAAGGCGATGGCTGACCTGAATCTGACCC
>JAXJVM010000105.1:0-2800 GCA_036308515.1 Clostridia bacterium
GATCCCCAGCTTGCCGAAAATCATAATGTAATTCAAGCCGGTATTCAACAACGCTGACAGAATGCTGGCATATAGGGGAAGCCGGGGCTTTTCCAAACAGCGGAACAATGTAGAAAGAAGGGTTGCTCCAGTCATAGGAACAAAAGTTCCGGAAACCAGCATCAAATATTCTGCTGCCGCCTGACGGGTCTGCACATCCTTGGTATAAGCACCCATGATCTGATTCGGAAACAGGGTACATATTACCATAAACATTCCGGCAATGCCTGCACCCAGCAGCAAGTTTGTAAAGAAACTCCGGCGGACTTCGCTTCTGTTTTTCTGTCCCAGATACTGCGCGATCATAATTCCAGCAACAGCACCAATGGCGGAAATCACCACAGAATAAATGGATGCAAACTTTCCGGCCAAGCCTACAGCTGCCACATTGATCTCACCCAATTGCCCGATCATGATTTGATCTACCATACTGAAAGAGGATTGCAGCATGGATTGCAGTGCCACTGGAATCGCTAAGGCGCATACTGTTTTGAAAAAATGCTCCTGCTGTTTCATAGGGCACCTCCCAATTGATTTGTTTTCATTGTAGCAATCGGAAAGTGGAATTACAAAGGTTAAGTATGTAACTATTTACAAAATATAGGTCGTAGATTTATGCAATTTAACTTGTGCTTTCGTGCTGCTGCGCACTACCAAAGACACTGGCAATTTCGCTTCTGTGCAGATTTCTTTACCTTCTCTCAGTTCTTGCAGCTTTCTGACAGCAATTTTTGCACGCAAAGCACCATCCTGTTTTATTGTGGTCAAAGTTGGAGTGACCATTTCACACATAGGCGTATCGTCAAAGCCTGCCACCGAAATATCCTCTGGCACCGAAAAACCCTGCTCAATCAGGAAATGCATCAAATCTATAGCGTAGTAATCTGAAACTGCAAACACAGCGGATACCTGTTGAAATTGCTCCAAATGTGTCTTGTAAAATGACTGCCTCTGCTCCTTCTGCATTGGGATCAGTAAAAGCTCTGCCTTTCCGGGGGAAAAGCCCTCGGAAAATCCGCAGAATCGCTCCATATCTACGCAAGTGTCATTATCCGAGATGCACAGGGCAGTTTGGTGCCCCAACGCTCGGAAATGGCATCCCATTTGATAGCCGCCACTAAAATTATCAATGGTAATATTCAAGAGCCGCTCCGGATGCTCGCAATAACCGTCATAAACAGCAAAGGGAATTCTCATATGATTGCGTAAATACATATAATCCTGATCACAAAAGCCAATCACAACGATTCCCTCCATGTTCCACATGGAAGAAAATCGAATGATCTCCTCTGCACACTTGGCCTTTTTCACCATCATAAATTGGCCGCTGGCTTCGATTTCCGTAGACAGGAAGTTTAAGGAGGAGGCGATGAAAAAATCGTCCAGAGTATGTCCTTCGTATTTTTCATGGTCATTGACGAAGACCCCGATGATTTTGGAACTATTCCGGGCCAGGAGAACTCCGGCCATGCTGGGAATATACTGGCGTTCTTCCAGTAAGGCTGTTACACGCTGAACTGTTTCATCGGAAACTTTATTTGTTTTACCGTGGATCACATTCGATACCGTAGCGGTGCTTAGTCCTAATTCCTCCGCAATGTCACAAATCCGCACCCGCTGTTCCATTCTGTTCCCCTCCTGGTTATGAGATGCCTTTATTCTATTCATCTTTCGCGTTCAAGTCAAAGGTTATCCGCATAACCAAAGCGTGATGCAAAGAAAACCACCCACAGAAAGTTCTCTTTCCATAGGTGGTGTGATTATCAAACATCCAAAGACTTGTATTCTGTTACCTCATTCAAAGCTGCTTCTGAATCACTGGTCAGCGGACAGCTAATAGCCATATCATTGCAGTAGGCTGCATTGGCAGCGTTCACATCCTCCTTCATTATCTGAAGGCCATCAGACAATGAAAAGGGGCAAGGTGTATTTAAACCTTGCCCCTTTTCACCAAATTTCTATTTGTCAATTACATTGGCATCATAGTATTGATGGCTACCATATCATCATTCTGCTTTTTTAATTCTTCCTGTTCTTCTTTTGTAAGTACAACTTTTAATCTTCTACCACACTCGGAACACTTTTTTGTTGCCTCATCAAACTCTTTATTGCAATGCACACATATTTTTTTCATGTTATGAATCTCCTTTGTCAAATACTGAGAATTAAATTTACAACGCAAAATGCGGCAGCTCTTCGTATCGTTTGTTATTTATATGTTTTAATGATATTCTCTGCGACCTCGCGCTTGGAGATACGCTCGTCCATGGACTGCTTTTCTATGTAGCGATGCGCCTCCGGCTCCGTCATGCTCAAGCATTCGATGAGCAACCATTTGGCCCGGTTGACAAGGCGGATCTCCTCGATTTTTTCTTCGACCGTTGCCTGCCGTGCCTGCATCTGGCGCATACGTTCCCGGGTGGCACAGAGGATGCGCAAATTCTGCGCCACCATTTGTAAATTGGTGGGCTTGGACAGCGTGATCACGCCATAACCGACTACCTTGGCATAGATGTCATTGAAAAGGTCATTTTTTACCAACAGCAAAACCCCGGCGCCGCTGTTCGTACAGATATCGATTGCCAACCTCATGCCAAAATCATCCGGCAGCGGTGCGTTGATCAGGACAATATCGAATTCCGTGTCCACGACACGTCTCCGGGCTTCACTAATGCTATGCACGATAGTAACAGGCCAATAATCCGTCATAGGGAGCAGGGGCATGACACTGTTGGCAAACGTGTCTGAGGCTGTCACGATC
>JAXJVM010000106.1:0-2502 GCA_036308515.1 Clostridia bacterium
ATTACAGCCTTGGTGCTAAAATAAAGAGAGTGACAGTATCTTGATTTTTAGGTCCATTTTGCGTATAATTTTTATATCAAGGCAACAACCACCCGGAACAATTACCTCGATCTGCTCCCAATCATTTATCACCGCTGATAAGATTTTGATAAGCATCCATCGTATAGCTATGATAATATGGATAGTCAAAATAATCAGAACAGCAGGCATCATATTAACTAAACGAATTTGTTTAAGTTAAAGATATCTGCAACGAGTGGGAATAAAGAAAAATTATCCTAAGGCCGTTTTTTCCGGCTCTTGAGCCGGAAAAGTGGCAAAATTGGATGCTTTTTCAATCCATTTGATAGCCAAATGATAGCACTTCTTGCATCAAGTTTATTGCGTTTCCAAAAAGGTAACCATTGGCTTGTAGGTGCTTAAAACTTATCCTATAAATGACAAGTGTCTTACTGGTTTTTGCAACCAGTAAGACACTTTTTTTGTTTATTTACTTGCCGGGATTAAATGCTTCCGTCAACCAGTCGCTGATCTGCTTGGGAGGCACCTTCGCCCAAATGCCGGTGGTGTCGAACTCGGGATAACGATAGCGCCAGCGATCGTATTCTTCCTTGCTGATCTCTCCGGCTTCCAGCTTGGCAGCTTGCTCACGCCATGCGGCCAAAGACTTGCTAAGCTCGGCTGCATCCTTGCCGTGGTTCACATCCACACGCAGATGCACTTCCCCATCACATTCGCATACCTTCAGACCGTATTTGTCTTCCAGGGTGAACAGCGTATGCATCAAACCGATATAGGAATCAATATCCGGAACGGACAAAGCCTGGGGAGATACATCAAGAATATTGGCAAGCGCAGCGGTCATGTCTGCCTTGGGTGTTCTTGTTCCGGTCTCATACTGAGCCAAGCGGACATCTGCAGACCGCTCCGGGAAACCTACCCGAACACCAAGGTACTTCTGTGTCATCCCCCGCAGATTGCGGAAAAAGTTGATTCTTTCGCCGATAGCCATAGCAAAATCTCCTGTCATTTGTATTTCACTATTGCGAGTATAGCAGATATGTTTAGTATTGTCAATAAAAAACTAAATAAATTTGTTTAATATTTTCTCGCAAGCCGCTTGACATAAACATATATGCTTAGTATAATAAACTCACGAACTAAGCTTTTCTGTTTAGTTCTAAGAAAGGAGGCCATGAGCCGGAAGGCTCCACTACACCGGATCCGGTAACAGTTTAATCCCGGACCGGTGCGAATGTACCTTGACAACTGAATAATCCCTTCGGATAACGACCCTCTGTATATGGGTAACACCTGAGCCGAACCGTAGCGTGAGATCCACGCACGGGGAACCCGGATAGTCACCGGAGCATGGCGAAGACAGCAGAGAGAAGAGACTCCCCACCAGTCACAGTCCGGGCGTGCTAACAACCGTCGCAGGCAATGAGGTGAGAGGCTTCGTAAGTCAATCGATGATTGTAATATGAGCGCCAGCTAACCAATGGCGGTTCGAAGGGTGTAAAAAATCTTACGAAGAAAGTATGGGGAAGTCTATACTTTTTTCGGAAAAACCAAACACAAAATCTAAAAGAAAGGAGAAATTTGCCTATGGCAGGACAGATTTTCATGCGTGCAGATGAAGTAGCTTCTGTGCTGGGGGTATCCAAACCCTACGCATACAAGCTCATTCAGAAACTCAATGTAAAACTGGCAAAGACCGGTTGTTTTACCATGCCCGGTCGAATTGACCGAAAGTTCTTCTATGAACAGTTTTACGGTACGAAAGATGGAAAGGAGATTTAATTATGGCAGCATTTAAGAACAAAGAGAACGGCACATGGTATGTGCAGTTCCGCTACACCGATTGGAAAGGTGAACGGCAGCAGAAGTTGAAACGAGGCTTCGCCACCAAGAAGGAGGCGCAAGCGTGGGAACGGGAGTTCCTTATGGAGAAGCAAGCCGACATCAATATGAGCTTTGAGAGCTTCGTTGGGTTGTATGAAAAGGATATTAAGCCCAAGATCAAACTCAACACCTGGATCACCAAGGAGAGCATTATTAAACAGAAGATCCTGCCCTATTTTCAAAAGAGAAAGCTTTCGGAGATCACCGCCAAGGACATCATTGATTGGCAGAATGAGATCCGGGAGTTGACCGATTGTCATGGCAGACCGCTTTCCAAGACTTATCTGAAAACCGTCCACAATCAGCTCAGCGCCATCTTCAATCATGCGATCCGCTATTACGGCTTGCAGATCAATCCGGCGCAGAAGGCCGGAAATATGGGCATGGAAGAAAAGAAGGAAATGCTCTTCTGGACGAAGGATGAATACACCAAATTCTCCGAAGCCATGATGGACAAGCCGATTTCCTACTATGCATTTGAAATGCTCTACTGGTGCGGTATCCGTGAAGGTGAGCTGCTGGCGCTGACTCCCGCTGATTTCAATTTTGATCGTGGTACGGTAAGCATCAATAAATCCTATCAGCGTATCTACAAGC
>JAXJVM010000107.1:0-12326 GCA_036308515.1 Clostridia bacterium
ATACCCATGCTTGTCCCGTATATCATTGAAAAACTGCTCCTGAGTAAGCTGCAGCTTCTTCTCTCCGTTTGAAGAAACAATGGTTTCACCGCTTTCATTCAACAGTACCATCTGATTGGATGTTTCCACATCTGCAAACGCAAGATTCAGCATGGATTTTTGGGTTACAATTACCATGTAACCAATTTTTTCAAAGGTATTTTTTTCTCTCATCTCCCTCACCAGGTAAAGATTATTCTCATGATCAATCCACATACTTTTCGCTAAATTATGCCCATAAAGCACATCCTCCGGTATGCGATTCACGCAGGAAAAATCATTATCCGCATCCCAAATGTATGCATACTGCTGCGCATTATACAATATCACGCTTTGAATATCATACTGAAAAAACACCAAATCTTTCAATAAATCGTTGATTCGTCTTTGGTATTCATAGTTCTCAATCACTGCATCGGGACCGGCATTTTTGCAAAGAATATCATAAATTTCTTCGTTATAAATAATATTTTGCGAAATATCTTCAATCCCGGAAATATTTGAGTTAATTCTACTCTGCAAATTGATCAAAATCTCATTGGTGTACGATAAGGATTTTTTCGCAAATACCCGTCTTACTACCGTCACGTTTAAAACAATACCAAACACCACTTCTACTGCCATTACAATCATCATCATGGCAAAAATCCGCTTTTTCAGCGACATATTTCCAAAAAATGCTTTGACGCTTTCTTTTTTCATAGTTTTGCAGCCCCCATCACTGTCTCGGTTATTGTCCGCCGGAAGCACTTCCCAGCAATGTGTAAATATCCATGCCCCCCGTTAAAAAGTTGGGGATTTTTTCTACAATTCCACTCCAGATATCGGTATCTACATAATAGTTCAGCGGAGCAACAGTTTCTGTAAGACTATAAACAAATGCTGCATTATTTTTTGCAATATCACAATCAACATCATACTTATTGGGGTATGCCGCAGTGATAGCTCCCAATTCCCTTTTTAAGAATATGGCAGTATCTTCCGATGTCATATACTTTAAGAATCTTAAAATCTTTTCTTTTTTTTGCGGATCCTCCATGGCACGCTGAGAAACATGCAGAGTATGGCGGCTCAATCCGTATAATGCGGATTTCTCCGCCGCTTTTTCATCCTCAAACGAAGGCATAAAACAAATTTGAACTGTTTGGTAGTTCTTAGAATCAAATTCATAAACACTGTTTAAAAAATGCGAGTCCTGTACAATAAAGGCAGCCTTTTTTTCCATAAACATTCTGTCTCTCTCATTTTCCGTCATGGAGAATAAATTGTCCGGAAAAGCACCTAACTCATAAAGCTCCTTCACATATTCTCCGGCACGAACATAGTTTTCGTTATATTCTCCGTCTTTCTGCAAAAAATCAGAATAAAACTTTCCGCCAAGCTTGGCAGCAATAACCTTGTAAAGCAAAAGTCCCGTTTCGGAAATATCCATCGCAAACGAAATATATCCTTTGCTTCGCAGCACGGGAATGGCAGCCTTCAACTCCTCAAACGTCGTAGGCACTGTCAATCCGCATGTTTCCAGAATATCCGTATTCACAAACATGGCAGAATAATAATTTTCTATCGGCAGCGCATAGACCTTTCCTTCATAAGAAACCTGATTCCATATGCTCTTATCAAAGCCTTCATACCAGGCTTCGTCTTCGTTTAAGTATTCATTCAAACAAGCAATTTTCCCCTTTTGGACATAGTTCTCCATCAGTATTCCCGGCCATGAAATAAAGATATCCGGTTCGTTTTCAGACGCAAAATCCAGTTTTAGCCTGGAGTAATACTCCTCCTTTGTCTGGACATCATTTTTGATAATGACATCACTGTTTTCACTATTGAAGTTTGCAATTAATGTTTGCAAGGTAATTCCCGTCTGGTCAATGGCATACCAGTCAGAGAGCAATCTAAGCTCCGTTTTTTCCGAAGTATCATCATAATATGTTACCGTTTCTTTTTGCATGGATAACCCAAATATCACGCAGCTGCCAATTACGATCACGGCAAATATTATCCATATGTACTTCTTCCTCATCACAAAAATCACATCCTTAACGAAGCATTTTCAAATTAAAAGAGTATTCATAATTATATTGTTTTTTGCACATTCCGTCAAGCAACAATTTTTTCTACACCGATTTCTCTTGCTGACCTCCTGCGTGTCCTTCATACTCATCCAAGAAACCCTCTGCACATTTCAGCATCGTAAGACCGATTTTATCCTCTTTGAACCCAAACCGTGCATGCAATACGCCAAAATATGTGTCTAAAACTTGCACCTTAAGCATCAATGTTTCCGGCATGGTCCATGCAGCAGATGCGGCACAGTGATACCGCCGTTCACCCGGCTGAGTACCTACCAAATCACCGTAACCGTCCTGGGGAAAAGGCACATATGCTTCAAAAACCATTTTCCCACCACGCATGACAAGAAGGTCATGAGTGGCTAATCTGCTATCATCTAATTTTTTCACAAAATTTAAAATATGCTCAGAAGAGATTCCCATGCTTTCAGGTGTACAAAGTTCCATGTTAAAAATGCTTCTTTTTTATAACATTCTTTATTAAAAGCATTATATAAAATTGTATAATTCAAGTCAATGTAGAATTGTACGGTGATACAATACAATAATTGTATATACAACCGATGCTCATTTTGCTGCCAATTAAACATAACTGTAAATTGTCTTTATATTTTTGAATATAACTGCTATAAAACAAATCTCTATCGGCATATTTTCCACTGATTTGATTTCTTTTGTTAAAGGTAAAATTTTTCTTGTGTTTTCAGAAGCTCTTTGCCTTGTATATCATACCTTAAGCAACGATACGGATTTTCATTCCATAGCAACAGAGCACAGCTCCGCTGCTGCGGCGTGTTATGGTTCAATGTTCCCCGAAATCTGTCTCACACATCATTGTTTCCAATTCCTTTGCAACAATGCTCAAGGAGCGCTCGGTGTTTTTTACCAGGCAGATATTTCTCTCCGGAATTTCTTCTTTCAAGTCAAGTATCATGAGCTTATCTTTGTCGATGTCATTCTCCACGAAATCCGTGGGAACGAAACCTATTCCCAAATCATTTTTTACCATAGGAAGAATTTGGTCGGTGGTGGCTGCCTCTATTTCGGGATTGAGGCTAACATCGTGTTTAAGAAAGAAATCAGAATAAAAATCATGGGATTTTGCATGACTTCCCAGTAATACAAGGGGGTATTTCTCCAATTCCTTGAGGGTCAGTTTCCGATTGGCAAGCTCCGAAAAATACTTGCTGCACACAGCCACTGCCTGTATGGGCTTGATGACGGTTTCCTTCAGCGGAGCTACTGCAACGGTGGGTGAGGAAACCACGGCGATATCTGCAAGCCCGGCTCGCAGCGCCTCCAATGCCTGAGGGGTAGAATGATTGGACAATCGAATCCGAACTTTCGGATATGCCTTGTGAAATCTTTTCAGCACCTTCAAAACATGACAGTGTAGAGCTATTTCCGTGACGCTTATGGTCACCAACCCTGTCTGCAGACTTTTTTCAAGTAACAATTCCTCTTCCCCCGCCTGGATATGTTCAAAGGCAATAGCAACGTGTGCATAGAGCTTTTCCCCTTCAGGGGTAAGCTCTACACCGCGATTGGAGCGGAGAAACAGTGTGCATCCCAGTTCATTTTCCAGCTTTTTGATGGCACGGGTGATATTGGGCTGGCTGTTGTACAAGGCATTTGCCGCATAGGTAAAGCTTTGGTATTTGGCGACATAATAGAAAACGCGATAATAGTCATAGGTAATATTCATTGACTTCTCCATATCAAATTGATATTTAAACTATAAGCAATATATATTTTACTTATATCCAATTCGGTATTATAATAGAATGAACAAAAAATGTCAACCCAGGAAAGAGCGTGATTCATAATGAACAAGGACTTAACCGTAGGAAATCCAGCGTCTGTGTTATGGAAATTCTGCCTGCCTTTGTTTGGCAGTATTATTTTTCAGCAGCTTTACAACATTGCAGATAGCTTTGTTGCGGGAAAATTTATCAGCGAAAATGCACTGGCAGCCGTTGGGAACAGCTATGAAATTACCCTCATTTTTATCGCCTTTGCCTTTGGTTGTAATATCGGTTGTTCCATTATTGTATCGCAGTTTTTCGGAGCAAAAAATTTCCGGGATATGAAAACCTCCGTTTACACAACCTTGATTGCAAGCGGCGTATTATGTGGGTTCCTGATGCTCATAGGTATTTTCTTCGCCTCGGAGCTTTTGAATCTCATTCATACTCCATCAAATATTTTTGATGATTCTAAACTGTATCTTGACATTTACATTCTCGGATTGCCTTTTGTGTTTTACTACAATGTGGCAACAGGGATTTTCTCTGCCCTAGGGGATTCCAAAACCCCGTTTATCTTTCTTGCCTGTTCCTCAACGGCAAACATCGCAGTGGATATTTTATTTGTCACAGCCTTTTCTATGGGCGTTGCTGGTGTTGCCTGGGCAACCTTTCTCTGTCAAGGCATCAGCTGTATTCTTGCCGTTACTGTTGTAATGAAGCGGCTGAAAGCCATAAAGGTTGAGGGTAAGGTAAAAAAATTTTCCTGGCATCTATTCAAAAGAATTTCCGCCATCGCCGTTCCCAGCATTCTGCAGCAGAGCTTCATTTCGGTGGGAAATATCGTCATACAAGGTGTCATTAACACCTTTGGTTCCAGTGTCATTGCCGGCTACTCTGCCGGGGTAAAGCTGAATAACCTGGTGATTACCTCACTGACAACCCTGGGAAACGGAATTTCCAATTTCACGGCGCAGAATATTGGAGCAAAAAAGCTTACCAGAATCAAAGAAGGCTTCCATGCAGGGATAAAACTGGTGTGGTGTCTCTGCATACCGTTGGTATTGCTCTATTTCTTTGCCGGCAAGCCCCTAATTCATATCTTTATTGATAACCCGACGGACGAAGCCTTAAAAACTGGCATAGAATTCTTAAAAATACTTTCGCCATTTTATTTTGTGGTGTCTGCCAAGCTGGTAGCCGACGGCATTTTGCGAGGTGCCAGCATGATGGGTAAGTTTATGATTGGTACCTTCACCGACCTCTTCCTGCGTGTGGTATTGGCACTTTTCCTTTCAAAGCTTTTGGGTACCGTTGGGATATGGCTTGCATGGCCCATCGGCTGGAGCATTGCAACAGTCCTGTCCATCGGGTTCTATCAGGCAGGTCTTTGGAATAAAAAGGACATAACTGCCGAATAAAAGTTTGTTTTTTGTCACTTTTTATTTGTTTTGCGGATTGATTTATGTAGAAAACTGTGCTATACTCAAAAAGTAACTGAATATATTCACACAAAGTGTCGGTTGTGCCGGTTGGGCATAATCGGTGAAAAGGGAACCGGGTGGGAATCCCGGACGGTAACCTGCCGCTGTATGCATGGAAGTCTTACTCCCATAGGCGAAAGCCGGTCATTGGGAATACCGAGAAGGCTGCGGAGTAAGACGCTGAATTTCTAAATTCTATATCATGCAAGCCAGAAGACCTGCTTTGATGTCCCCCCGTCCGTGTATGTTTCATACATAGGAAGGATAGTTTTGTCTGTCTCCTTTCTTGCAGACAAATTGTGTTCGCACAGGAAACCAGCTGTGGCAATTTTGATTGCCGCGGCTTTTTGTTTGCCCGGCAAATAACGGAAAGAGGTGATTTTTTCAAGCACGCCGACAAACAAAAAGAAAGGATGGACAACAAATGAAAACAAAAAGAATTTTAAGTCTGCTTTTATCAATCATAATGATTTTAAGCATGGCTCCGGCAGTAGTATTGGCTGATAATGAAGCGCCTCCAACACAGTTCGCTTCATCAAGTGATTTTCAGGTGGAAATCAGCGAAGATAACGGAAATATTGAGGAAGCACCGGATATCTATCAAACTATCAGTGAGGGCATTGCCACATCCACCGATTATCTTCAGGAACAGTTGACCGAACTGCATAAAGACGGTGGGGTACCCTATGGCTTTGAATGGTACATAATTGCCCTTCTTCGTGCAGGCAAGGATATTGACGAAGATATCCTTGGGGAATATTATGAATCAGTAGCTGCCGAGGTTGAAACATGGACTGCAGATGTGAAGCCTACTGATGCAGAACGCACCGCTCTTGCGCTGACTATCATGGGAAAAGACATCACAGATGTTGACGGCGTTGATTTGGCGGCGTTGATTTATAACAGTACTAAACTGAATGAGAGCTCCAACGAGCTGGCATATGCTCTTCTTGCGCTGGATGCCGCTAACGTAGTAATTCCTGACACCGCCGTCTGGAACAGGGAGAAAATCATTGCAGAGCTTCTGAAATTCCAGGCAGCGGACGGTGGCTTTGGATTGACTGACAACAATGCCGGAGATGTGGATATGACGGCAATCTGTCTGCAGGCATTAGCTCCTTATCAGGATGAGGAAACAGTAGCGACATCCATAGACGATGCACTTACTTATCTGAAGGATGGGATTTCTGCTGACTACAATTATGCAAATAACTCCAATACCACCGCTCAGGTTCTGCTGGCACTGGCATCACTTGGGATTGATGCCACTGATTCGGATAATGGATTTGGCGATAGTAATTACAATATCATTACGGCTTTGAACGAGTACCGCAATGCAGAGGGAGACGGTTACCTCTACGGCGATAAAGTCAATTCCATGTCTACCGTCCAGATTATGCAGGCTTATGATGCATACAGAAAGGCTCATAAAGAAGATATTTCTTATTGGGATTTCACTGCGGCAGGTGCAGAGTATGACGATACAAGCTCCGGCGACGGTTCAAACTCCGGCAATGAAGATGCGACTTCTGCTACTGTCTATGTAACAATCGCTTCAGAAGGTACTGTTGTCACAGATAAGAACGGCGGTTACATGGCACAGGCACCGGTAACTGTTACTGACCGTGATGAAAACGGCATCCTCACTGTGGACGAAACACTTTATGCTGCTCACGAGACTTACTATCCGGGCGGTGCAGATGCCGGTTACAGTGCTTATACCGGGGCTTACGGTTTGTCTCTGGCAATACTTTGGGGTCATGGAACCGAAGGTACTACCGCTACTGCCGGCTACTGGCTTAACAATGCCAGCTGCTGGAGCCTTGCGGATGAAGTGAAAGACGGAGATTATCTCACTGCATTCAATTACTATGATGCCATAGGTTGGAGTGATGCTTACTCTTATTTTGCACAAAACGAGGTATCTGTTACTGCCGGTGAATCTGTAAAACTGACACTGAATTATCTCAGCGGTTATGATATAGACAACTACTATGCGCCTATCTTCTCGGCTTACTCCGGTGCAAATGTCGTATTTCTTGGCAGCAACAACAATATACAAAAACCGTTGACCACCGACACCAACGGTCAAGTCAGCATCAGCTTCACGAAGGCAGCAAGTGCCGGCAGCTACTATGTGATGGCTTATGCAGATGACAGCTCCATCGTTCCGGCTGTCTGCAAAATAAATGTTACCGCTGCAAACGCCGGTGGTTCAGGCAGTGGAGCCGATGACAGTATCACTGTTTACATCAGGGTTGCCGATCCGAAAGGGAAAACATATCTGTCGAAGAAGCCTTATTCCATAAAAGATGGTGATTCAGCATTTGACCTGCTCGATAAAACCGGATTGGATGTTGATACCACAAGAAGTGCTTATGGTGTCTACGTCAAGTCCATCGAAGGATTGGCTGAATTTGATGAAGGTGCCGAAAGCGGATGGTTGTACCGGGTAAACGGAGTTTGTCCCAATTATTCCGCATCCTTATATACCCTCTCAGAGGGTGATTATGTAGAATGGCTTTATACAAGAGATCTCGGCAAAGATATTGGCGATAATTCTTTCAGGGGCTCTTCCGGTGGAAGTATTACTACTTACAACGTTAAGTTTGAAACAAACGGCGGTAATTCAATCAATAGTCAGAGTATCAGCAAAAACGGCACAGTAACTAAACCTACCACTCCTACAAAGGACGGATATACCTTTGTGGGCTGGTATACCGATAAAGACTTAACAACCGAGTATGATTTCTCAGCTAGAGTTACAAGCGGATTTACTCTCTATGCCAAATGGACTGAGGATGAGAAGTCGACAGAGAATAATGCCGGTGCAGCATTGACCACATTTACGGATGTTGAAACAGGTGCTTGGTACGAAGGAGCAGTAGCATATGCAGTAGAAAATAATCTGTTTAAGGGTATTTCCGAAACAGAATTTGCCCCTGACAGTGCTATGACCCGCGCAATGCTTGTCACCGTTCTTTACCGCCTGGAAAATCCGACAGAAAAAGAAAGAACACATAGTTTTGCAGATGTAGCTGATGGCGAATGGTATACAGAAGCCGTTAGCTGGGCAGCAGAAAGTGGAGTTGTAAACGGTGTAAACGAGACAGCATTTGCACCGGAGGAAAACATCACCCGGGAGCAGATGGCGACCATCCTCTTCCGCTATGCACAGTTTAAGGGATATGATACCGCAAGTACCATGGAGCTTTCGCAGTTTACAGACTTTACCGTCATCAGTGACTGGGCGCTTTCTGCACAGCAATGGGCAAACGCGTCCGGCTTGATTCAGGGCACAAGCGAAACCACCCTGGCACCACAAGACACTGCAACCCGCGCGCAGGTTGCAACCATCCTGAAGCGCTTTTGTGAAATGAATTAACCTAAAAAACAAGGAGAGTTTTTATGAAGAAATCAGCCGCAATGGTTTTATGCATGCTTCTGCTTTTCAGCACCAGCATCTATGCCGCCAAGGACACTGAATTGCAGCAATCCGTCAATCAAACTGCCACTTTTTTGTGTCAAACCGCAAGTGACCCCCAGATTGGGTCTGTGGGCGGAGAATGGACGGTGCTGGGACTTGCAAGAAGCGGAGCGGAAATACCGGAGACATATTTTCAAAAGTATTATCAAAACGTAGAGAGCTATGTCAAGTCCGTAAACGGTGTGCTTCACGAGAAGAAATACACGGAGTATTCCAGAGTGATTCTGGCGCTGACCGCCATTGGCAAAGACCCCACCAATGTGGCTGGTTTCAATCTTCTTCTACCTCTGGGCGATTACGAGAAAACCATCTGGCAAGGCATCAATGGTCCCATCTGGGCACTGATTGCTCTGGATAGCGCCAACTACGAAATTCCACAAAATCCGGATGCCCAGACCCAGGCAACCCGGGATTTATACCTCCGGCGGATTCTGGACTGCCAGAATCCGGACGGAGGATGGTCCCTAACCTCTGCGGAAAACGCTACCTCTGACCCGGACGTGACCGCCATGGCATTGCAGGCTCTGGCAAAATATCAAAACAACTCCAATGTCAGCACTGCCATAGAAAAAGCCCTCACTCTTCTATCCTCCCAGCAGGATTCCAGCGGCGGCTATGCCAGTTGGGATCAGAAAAACGCAGAAAGCACCGTACAGGTGCTGGTGGCACTTGGTGAACTGGGGATTCCTGTTACAGAGCCACGATTTGTAAAAAACGACAACACCATTTTGGATCACATTCTCTCCTATGCCCGGTCGGACGGCAGCTTCTCACATAGCCTAGCGGATGGTGCATCCAACTTAATGGCAACAGAGCAATGCTTTTACGGCTTGGTTTCGGCACTGCGTGCGGAACAGGAATTATCCAGTCTCTACCGTATGGGAGATGTGACGACTACGCCCGTGTTACCCTCGAAAGAATCCGGGCTTTCCGGCAAACACACAGATGTGCAGGCACACCCTGTCCAATATCCCGGAAAGACTTTTAGCGACATCTCCGGTCATAAGAATCAGGCAGCCATCGAAGCCCTTGCCGGCCGCGGCATCATCAACGGCAGAACAGAGGACACTTTCGTTCCGGAGGATACCATGACCCGGGCGGAATTTGCGACCATTTTGGTACGTGGCCTGGGTCTGCCGGAAAAAGCCTCCTCTGCCTTTACGGATTTGGCAGAAAACGACTGGTTCGCCGCCTATGTCCATACTGCCTACGCCTACAAGCTGGTCAACGGCACCGGAGACGGTACCTTTACCCCTTACGGCACCCTAACCCGTGAGGAAGCTATCACCATGGTTGCACGCGCCGCCGCACTCTGTGGGATGTATACCGATAGAGATACCTTTTCTGCCCAACTGACCCTTGCAGGATTTCTAGATTATCCTCAGGTTTCCGACTGGGCATTGAGTGCTTGTGCATTCTGCAGCGAAGCAGAAATACTGGACAACTCTGCGATGTACTTAGAGCCCCGGCGCGCCATTACCCGTGCCGAAGTGGCAGAAATGCTTTACCGTATGCTTGGAAAGGCTGAACTTCTATGAAATTTTTGAAACAACACAAAACGAAACTGATTCTTATTCTGGTTGCTATCGCGGTTCTTGCTGGAAGCTTTTGGTGGGGTGGAAACGCTCCCAACCTCCGGGGTTGGAATCCATCGGAACCCCCTACCCCTACCGAGGCTATCGTCCTCCCAGAAAAAAACGCCAAAAAAGAGCCCCCGGCAGAATCCCAGGAACCTCTTGAGGAAGAATCCTCCGATTCCGTCGCAGAACCGCAAGAGAACTCGACAGAAACCGTCGAGACATGGGCACAAGACGAGAGTCTTTCTCCCCAAGCAGAAGAGGAAAATCTGACTTATTCCATGCAAAACGGCATGGAAATTGACCCGGAAACCGGCGAGGATAGATACCACACCATGCCTGTCCCTGCCGGGAAACCTATCCCCATGGAGCCGCAGGATACGAAGATTGGGGAGGAAACTTATACTTGCACTCTGACCGTAAGGTGTGATACAATACTTCATAACATGGATTGGCTCGACCCGGAAAAACGGGAGTTGGTTCCCGGCGATGGTGTTATACTTCCAACCCAGACCGTTACCTTTTTTGAGGGAGAGAGCGTCTTTCATCTCCTACTGCGTGAGATGAAGAAAAACGGCATTCACATGGAGTATGTAAGCACGCCTATTTTCAACAGTGCCTATATTGAGGGCATCCACAATCTGTACGAGTTTGACTGCGGCGAACGCTCTGGCTGGATGTACCGAGTCAATGGCTGGTTCCCGAATTACGGCTGTTCCCGGTACCGGCTCAAGGAAAACGACGTGGTTGAGTTCCTATACACCTGTGATTTAGGCAGAGATATCGGCGGTTATAACTCCGCCGCAGGAGAATAATATGAACGAGTTCAAAAACTATCATCCAAGCATCAATTTTCTATATTTCACGGCAGTCATTGGCTTTGGAATGGTTCTGCTGCATCCGGTTTGTCTGTTGATATCCCTGGTATGCAGCTTTGCTTATGCCATCCTGCTAAACGGAAAAAGGGCAGTTAGAATGCAGCTGCTGCTTCTGCTTCCTTTGATGCTTTTCGCCGGGTTACTGAACCCGGCTTTTAATCATGAGGGCGTCACCATTCTCACCTATCTGCCAAGCGGAAATCCTTTGACACTGGAATCCATCCTCTACGGTATCGCCGCTGCCCTGATGCTGGCGACCGTTATTAGCTGGTTCTCCTGCTACAACAAAATCATGACCAGTGACAAATTCATCTATCTTTTTGGCAAGGTGATACCGTCGCTATCGCTGGTATTGTCTATGACGCTGCGGTTTGTACCCCGATTTACAGCACAGCTTAAGGTAGTGGCAAACGCCCAGCGCTGCATCGGCAGAGATGCCTCCACAGGCAGCTTGCTTACACGGCTGAAAAACGCCGTCACCATTCTCTCTATTATGGTAACCTGGGCACTGGAAAACGCCATAGAGACCGCCGATAGCATGAAAAGCCGCGGTTACGGGCTTCCCGGTCGAACTGCCTTTTCCATCTATCGGTTTGACACCCGGGACAGAAACGCTCTTACCTGTCTGTTGCTCCTGATTGGCTATCTTCTGCTGGGAGTTTTCACAGGGCAAACCTACTTTCGGTATTTTCCCTCCATGAAATCCGCAGAGGTAAATCCGTACACCATCACCGTCTTTGGGGCATATATTCTGCTATGCAGTATGCCCTTATGGATAGAGCTTTGGGAGGCAAAAAAATGGAACGCTATAAAATCAAGTCTTTAACCTTTACCTATCCCGGTGGGGAAACCCCCGCGCTCAATGATATTGCACTGACCGTCAAGGCCGGAGAGTTCATCACCCTTTGCGGTCAGTCCGGTTGCGGAAAATCCACCCTGCTCCGGCATTTAAAGCCGGCACTGGCTCCTCATGGAGCAAAAACCGGTGAGATTCTCTTTGACGGTCTCCCCCTGGATAGTCTTGATCACAAAACCCAGAGC
>JAXJVM010000108.1:0-2460 GCA_036308515.1 Clostridia bacterium
ATATATGGGTGCGCCCTGACGAGCTGGACACCATTCAGGAGCGCATGGCCGAGGCTGGCATCCGCAACATGAGCGCCTATATCCGAAAAATGGCGCTGGGCGGTTATGTGCTCCACGTTGACCTTTCCCCGGTCAAGGAGCTGGTTTCCCTCCAGCGGCGCTGTGCAAACAATCTCAATCAGGCGGCGATCCACGCCAACAGCTACGGCGGCTTTTACCCGGATGAGCTAAAACAGCTTCAAAAGGACTATGCCGACCTGTGGGGGCCTCTGTCCGATCTGCTGGCTCAGCTCTCCGCCATCCTGACGCTCTGACACAAGGGGAACGGCCCCGCGCCGTTCCCCGGCTGTCCCTACTTCTGGTCGTGGTGGCCAGAAATACAACAAACGACGGCTGATTCGGCGTGTGCTCATTAGACAGTGACCTAAACGGAAATCGAATCTGTGGAAATTTACGCAGAAAGGAGCCTTTAAAAGAAAGTGGCGGGTAACTGGGCCAAACATCACGGCACCAAAATGATGCCGTGACTTTTAGATATACCGATGCTGGATGATTCTTGACATTAGGTGAAAAAGCGGGTACAATAATTTGGAATATGAATTGAGAGGAGGCGTACGTGTGTTAATTTTTGTACGCTAACAAACAACAAAAAGTCGGTTTCCCGTTCCACATTGTGGGGCTTTTTTGTCGTGCGTACAGATAAACACATGAGCCAGTTGCGATATGATGACACCATCATATCGTCTGTTTTGTCGTGCCTTTTGTGATGCAGGTAAATGCCCGTTGTGGAGCATTTACCTGCTTTTTGTTGCAGAAAAGAAGTTATGCAATAAAAAACAGGAGGTCATATTAAAATGAATACTTGGAAAAAAAGATACCTTACCATTCTGGCAGGACAGGGCATCTCCCTGCTTACCAGCGGAATTTTGCAGATGGCAATCATCTTCTATCTGACCGCAAAAACTAATTCTGCTATGGTCTTATCCGCTGCTACCTTCGTCGGGTTTATCCCGCAGGCCATTCTTGGCCCATTTGCCGGTGCATTTGTTGACCGTCACAGTAGAAAAAAAGTGATGATTGGTGCAGACCTTTTGATCGCAGCCGCAGGAGGGCTGTTGGCGGTGGTTGCTGTATTTATCGATCCGCCCATCTGGATTATCATGCTGGTTCTCTTTATCCGCAGCATCGGAAATGCCTATCACACTCCAGCTTCCAGTGCGGTGACACCACTGATGGTTCCACAGGAGCAACTTACAAAATGCGCTGGATATACTCAGACTATGTCGGCAGTCGTGTCCCTTATCAGTCCGGCCGCTGCTGCTGCTCTTTACAGCGTTTGGCCCCTCAGCTATATCATTATGTTGGATATTGCGGGAGCGGTTTTGGCTTGTGGCATCGTTGCACTTCTGCCTATCCCCAATCCCCCGGTGCAGAAGAGTGAAAGAAAGGCCCGGTTTTTACAGGATATGAATGACGGATACCGGGTCTTGAAGGAAAATAAGCCCCTGTTCGCATTACTATGGATTGGAACAGCCTATATGTTCTTCTTCATGCCAATTGCAGCATTGTTCCCCCTTATGAGTATGAGCTATTTTAACGGCACACCCGTTCATGCTTCTATTGCGGAAATTGCATTTGCAGGCGGAATGTTGGCTGGAGGTATTTTGCTTAGCATTTGGGGCGGCTTCAAGAACCGTATTCTCTCCATCGGTCTATCTATCCTTGTGATGGGTGTAAGCATTGCGGTTTCTGGATTGCTGCCATCCAGTGCATTCCCAGCTTTTGCTGTCTGCTGTGTGGCTATGGGGCTAACCTCCCCTTTCTACGGTGTGCAGAACGCACTGATTCAGGAGAGAATCGCTCCGGAATATTTGGGGCGAGTATTTGCAATGCTGAGCAGTGTTATTTCCTTTGCCATGCCTATGGGGCTGCTGTGTTCGGGCATTTTTGCGGAACAAATTGGAGTAGAAAAATGGTTCTTACTCTGCGGGATTGGAATTATTGCAGTATCTATGTTGGTATTTGTATTGCCCGTTTTGAGAGATTTCGACCGAAAAACAAAGGTCAGTGAGTAAAGAATACGATTTTAAGTCAATGCTGTCGTACTGTGGTAATTCAGTCCACAAAAAAATTTTACTCATTCGATTCGGGCAAATGTGGTGGAATTCCTCCTTTGCTAAGATAATGATAAAAGTCATCTGTGTGCATATGTACAGATTTTTCCATACTGGATTCGCTTGCAACGATAGCTGATATTGTGGTTTTTCCCGTTCCCGGCGAACCAGTAATTATAACAATTCTTCCTTGTTTCATCTATATTCACCCATTTAAATTTTGGATTTGTGCATTTATTCAATCGGCAAATTATGTTGCTTCAAAAAAGATAGCTTATCCCAATATCCTCTCTGAAACAGGATTTTACCATTTACCACTTGGAAAAATCCACAGCCACGCAATCCC
>JAXJVM010000109.1:0-3285 GCA_036308515.1 Clostridia bacterium
ACCGTGAGGTGATGCTGCTGGGGCAGAACGTCAACTCCTACGGCAACGATTTGGAGGACGGTCTCAACTTTGCACAGCTTCTGCGCGAGGTATGCAGCGTAGAGGGCGTTGAACGGGTGCGTTTTATGACCTCCCATCCTAAGGATTTATCCGATGACTTGATTGCAGTCATGGCAGAGGAGGATAAAATCTGTAAGCAGCTGCATCTTCCGGTGCAGTCCGGCTCCAACCGGATTCTCAAGCTGATGAACCGCAAGTATACCCGTGAGAAGTATTTGGAGTTGGTGCGCAAGGTCAAGGCTGCCATGCCGGACATCGTGCTGACCACAGATATTATTGTGGGATTCCCCGGAGAGACGGATGAGGATTTTGAAGAAACCGTCAAAATCCTTAAAGAGGTGGAGTATGACACCATCTTCTCGTTTATCTACTCCAAACGTGTGGGTACTCCGGCGGCAGAAATGCCCGATGTTATGGATGATGCCCAAAAGCACCGGAACTTTGAACGGATGCTGGAAGTGCAGAACGAGATTTCTAAGCGCAAGAACGACGCGTACTTGAATACCGTGCAGACGGTGCTGGTAGAAGGCACCAGCAAAAACAACGCAAATACCCTTACCGGGCGTACCGAGGGCGGCAAGGTGGTAAACTTTCCGGGAGACAAGTCCTTGACCGGGGAATTTGTCAAGGTGAAAATCACCCAAGCCCAGACTTGGTCGCTTTTTGGCGAGATGTGTGAATAAGAAAGGAACCATGAAATGGATAAGGAAAAGATTTTTGAAAAAGCCAAAGAACTGGGCGAACTGATTGCCCATAGTGATATTAAAAAGCGTGCAGACGAAGCAAACCGTGCTTTGACCGCGGATGCCGAGGCGGTAGACCTCATTAGCGGCTATAATGAGAAGCGGCAGGAGAAGCTGGAAGCCTTCGCTGACAAACAACCTACCGCTGAGGAAGCTCAGGAAGTGAACGAGTTTTTGCAGGCGGAGTTTAATAAGATTGCTGAGAACGCCACCATCCGTGAATATATCGAGGCAAACCGTGACCTAGAGAGTGTGCTCAACCAGATGGATCAGATTATCAAGAGTTCCCTCTCTGGCGGTCATAGCTGCGGCGGCTCCTGTAGCTCCTGCAGTGGCTGTCACTAATAGTTGCATACAGAAAAACCGTTGGCGAAGCAGCCTGCGGTTTTCTTCCTAATTGATAAAGAAACCAGAAACGGAGGAAAGACAGTGCGGACGGTTGATGTGGATAGAGAAAAGCTGACACCCATGATGCAGCAGTACTTTGCGGTAAAGGACGAATACAAGGACAGTATCCTCATGTATCGGCTGGGGGACTTCTATGAAATGTTCTTTGATGATGCGCTGATTGCATCTAAGGTTCTGGATATTGCCCTCACCGGCAGAAACTGCGGCATGGAAGAGCGTGCTCCCATGTGTGGTGTTCCTTTTCATGCAGCGGATAGCTACGTAGCCCGGCTGGTTTCGGCAGGGTATTCTGTCGCCATCTGCGAACAGGCAGAGGATCCTGCTACGGCAAAGGGCATCGTCCGTCGTGAGGTCATCCGGGTGGTAACGCCGGGGACAATCATGGATTCCTCGGCACTGGATGCCAACCGAAATAACTATCTCTGTTCGGTTTCAGTAGGAGAATCCGGTGCCGGCATTGCCTTTGTGGATATTACCACCGGCGAATGCTCTGCCGTGGAAATCCTCGGCGAGGATACCTTTACCGGATTGTTGAACGAAATCAGCAAATTTACTCCGATTGAGGTGCTGATGAACCTGCGCGGCTATGAGAACGGTAATCTTCTCCGGGCAATTCAGGATAAGACCCGGGGCGTGGTACGCAATTACTACGATTGGGCATATGCCCAGGAACAAGCGTGGCATAAGGTAGAACTACAGTTTGGTACTGAGGAGGCAAACCGTCTCTCGGATAAGCCCAATAGCATCTCTGCGGTAGGTGCGTTGCTTTTGTATCTGGAAGAGACCCAGAAAACCGATTTGACCAATCTGAAAAACGTGGAGGTCAACGCAGACGAGGGTAATATGCAGATGGATATGTATACCCTTCGGAATCTGGAGGTTCTGGAAACCCTCCGTGACCGCAGTGCTCGGGGAAGCTTGCTCCATGTGCTGAACCACACAAGAACCTCCATGGGTTCCCGGCTGCTGCGTAAGTGGCTGACGGCGCCCTTGCTGAACTGCGGCATGATTCAGAACCGCCATGTGGCAGTGGATGAGTTGTTGAAAGACCCTCTGCTTCGGGCAGAGATGATAGAGCACCTAAAGCTGGTTGCCGACATCGAGCGGCTGATTAACCGGGTGGTGTATAAGACTGCCAGCTGCGGTGATCTGACCGCTTTGAAGAATTCACTGTTTCAGCTTCCCGGGCTTGCGAAGCTTCTGGGTGAGACCCACTCCAAGCTTTTGGGGCGCTGCCTACGAGACTTGGATTTGCTGGAGGATATTTGTAGTCTTATTGACCAAACCATTGACCCGGATGCCCCTGCCTCCCTGCGGGGCGGCGGCCTGATTTTGAAGGGTGCCAATGAAGAACTGGATAAGGTGCGTGACCTTGCGGAAAACGGACAGAAGATTCTAAAGGAAATGGTCGAGCAGGAAAAGGAAAAGACCGGCATTAAAACCATGAAGCTAGGCTTTAACAAGGTCTTTGGTTACTACATCGAAATCAGCAAGCTTTACACCGACCAGGTGCCGGAGTATTTTATCCGTAAGCAAACCCTCACCAACGGCGAGCGTTATATTACGCCGGAGCTGAAAGAGGTAGAGGAAGCGGTGCTGGATGCCAGCACACGCAGTGTGGATATGGAATATGAGCTTTTCTGCCAGGTGCGTGACCGGGTAGGCAAGGCATTGGAACGTGTCAAGCGGACGGCAGAGGCCATTGCTCAGGTGGATGTGCTTTGCTCCTTTGCCCATGTGGCAGAGAAGAACGGCTATACCATGCCAACCATGAGTATGGGCGATAAAATCTACATCAAAAACGGCAGACATCCTGTGGTGGAGCGGCTGAATAAGAATACGCCCTTTATTCCCAATGATGTCAATCTGGACAACGGTGAGAACCAGATTGCCCTGATTACCGGCCCCAACATGGCAGGTAAGTCTACCTATATGCGCCAGACGGCATTGATTGTGCTCATGGCACAGGTGGGAAGCTTCGTCCCTGCCACCGAGGCGGAAATCGGTATTGTAGACCGTATCTTTACCCGTGTGGGTGCCTCGGACGACCTTTCCTCCGGACAGAGTACCTTTA
>JAXJVM010000110.1:0-11069 GCA_036308515.1 Clostridia bacterium
CATCGTACACCTCGATTCTTGTTTGTCTAAGCAACTAACATAATATCAAGTTTTGTACGATTTGGGAAGTGGTTTTTGCCATTTCCCTTATTTTTTTGCCAATTAATATTTTACACTATGAAGGGATTTTTTGCAGGATTTTGTATTTTTCTATGAACTTTCGATTAAAATTTCCGACAAAAGTTGCAATTATGAATATTTTATGTTACAATAAACTCGTATCCCTATGGGGAAGTTTCAGAACAGAGGTGATTCCAATGAGAAAGAAACGTATTCTGAGCACAGTATTGGCAGTGCTGCTGCTCTGTGTGCAAAGCTTTTCTGCCTTTGCCTACGAGCCCAGTTATTGGGCAACCGATGCGGTAGAGGGTGCTATGAAGTTTAGCATTATTTCCGAACAATTTTCTCAGAAGTCCTATCAGGGATCCATTTCCAGAGGTGACTTTATCAATGTTGCGGTGAACCTGTATGCCACCATTACGGCGGAGAATGTGTCCACCCATGCCAATAACCCCTTTACCGATACCACCGATCCGTTTCCCAATATGGCATACTATGCCGGAATTGTCAGCGGTGACGGCGAAGGACACTTTAACCCCCAGGGAACCCTGACGCGTCAGGAGCTGTGCAAGATTATTACCAGTCTGCTGGATTCTGCCGGCGTACTGGGACCCTACTTCCCATCGGAGAACGTATTTGAAAATGTAACGGATGCCGACCAGATTGCCTCCTGGGCGAAGAACCATGTGGCATTCATGATGGATAATAACCTCATGGCAGGTGACGACGAGGGAACCTTCCGTCCCAATGACCCGGTGACCCGTGAGGAAGCCGCAATCATTGCCTACCGCTGTTTTGTCCGTTACGGCAAGGACTTTGACGGTCAGATTAAAACGGCGCTCCGCCAGACCCGGGATGCCAAGGGCAATACCATCCAGACATTGGTAAAGACCATTGTTCTTCCCAGCGGCGCTACTGTGGCACTGGCAAACGCCGACAACCCCAATGCACCGAATAACTCCCAGGCGAGTACCGGAACCCAAACCGCAGGACTGGCTCCCAGTGGGACTCCGCTGCAGACCCTCGGAGCAGACGGCTTGTATCGCTTAAAAACTTATTCGGAAACCCTTGCCTCCGGTGAAGCGGCAGAAAAGGAAGCACGTATCTTCCCCAGCGGCAATAAGTTTACTTCCGCCGAGGAAGCAAATGCCAAGATGAGCGAGGTTACCGTCAATGTGTGGAAGGTAGACGATGCCGGCAAGTACTACACCTCTACCCTGACCTTTAAGATTCATGAGGCACTGAAAGCTGATGTTATCGCCATCTTTGACGAGATTTATAACTCTCCGGTTAAGGCACCGCTTAAGGACGTCAATGCCTATAGCTGGCGAAACGCGATGTCCAGCGGCACCTATTCGGACCACAACTACGGCGTTGCCATTGACCTGAACTATAACGAGAACTACTGCGTTTACGCAAGCGGTACTGTGGTGGGTAGCTTCTATGATCCGGGCAACTCCATTTACTCCTTCCCCTCGGACGGGGTAGTGGTACAGACCTTTGCCAAGTACGGCTGGCTCTGGGGCGGCAACGCCTGGGTCAACGGTACAGTGGATTACATGCACTTTAGTTACTTAGGTAAATAAAAGAAAACGACCCGTGCTATGGGGTGTGCTGTTGAGTACAGTTAAAAGGCTCTCGCAAAATTGCGAGAGCCTTTAATCTTTATAAAAACAATCTTTTTTCCATCTTATTACATTTGTATCAATATATTCCCATATCTTTTGATAGTCTTTTTCACCACGAATTATATGGTCATTACAGGAAGATTGCCATATATTCATGCCATACTCTCTGTTGCAATATCTTTTTAATAATGATATAAATTTCGAGTTTTCATTATTGTAGGGTGCGGCGGTTTCCGACGCACCGTTTTTGTAGTCTTTTATATTGAGTATTAAATGAAAATGATTAGGCATAATTACACATTGATAAATTAAAGGAGTTTGGAAAGAAATGTTTACAGATAATTATAGAAATATGGCATAGGCTTGTAGGATTTATTAAAAATATTTTCTATAAAATTAAGAATAAATTCTTTTCAAAAAATAAAGGTAAGAATTTAAAGAAACCTATTAAAATAACTACAATAGAGGTGTCTAATAATAAAGCAAAAATTGTAGAAAGAGAAGTTAAAAGTGTAGATGATGCTTCTAAAGCAGCTGAGACATCCATCAAATCTATAAAGAATTGTATAGAAGTTCATATGCGTAGAGAGATAGAATGTATGAAGTGGATCAATGTCAATAAAGTAGACAGTAAAAAGAGAAAAAAACATACAGACATAAACATCGCCTCCTTTTGGTTAGGAGTGAGACCATTGTTGTGTGAGTGAGGTCTGACAGAATTGTAAAAACCATTTATGTAAGTAAAAAGACTTTGGTTGAGTTCTCCCAAAGATTGATAATTACGTCTGTCAGTTTCTTCTTTCTTCATATATTTGAAAAAACATTCCATAACGGCATTGTCATACGGATGCCCCTTAGCGGAAAACGATTGCACAATATTAAGAGAATCAAGATATTGCCTAAATTTTTTAGAGGTGAACTGCGAGCCTCTGTCGGTATGAAACATGAGTCCGGAGAGCATGCCTCTTGTGCTTAAAGCTATGTTTAGGGTATCTATGGCAAGTTGAGTATTAATTCTGTTAGATAGCTTGTAAGAAACAATTTTCCTTGCAAACAAATCTAAAATTGCACATAGATAATAAAACCTGTTTGCAACACGGATATAGGTAAAATCACATACCCAAACCAAATTTGGAGCAGGTTGATTAAAATTTTTAGCAAGCAGATTAAAGCAATTGCTATCATCAGTTTTAATTTGAGGGGCTTTAGGTGTTTTTACGGTACTCATTTTAGGTAAATTCATAGATTTCATCAGGCGGTACACTCTGCCGCAACTGATGTTAATGCAATAATCACGGCTAAGACAATCTTTGATTTTGCCAGCTCCCAAACGCTTATCAGTTTTGGCGTAGAGCTCAAGAATACATGAACGAATAGCCCTGTTTTCAAGTTCTCGTGCAGATGGAGAGTGATTCATCCATTTGTAGTATGTACTTCTGTTTACGCGGAGAACCCTGCAAAGAGTGGTAACCGAATGTTGCTTTGAAAGAGCTTTTACGGCAGTTAATCGTTGTCTGAGTGTGGAGTGAATATTGCAATTGCTTTTTTTAATATGAGCTTTTCCTCCTCAAGTTGAGCGTTACGTTTTTGTAATTCCTTGATTTGTTGTGCAGTGATAATAGTATCATCGTCAATTTTAACTTCGGAATAAAGCTTTAACCATTTAGATAAAGCACTTGAAGAAACTCCGTATTCGGTATGAATTTGAGCGTAACTTTTTCCGGAATGATAGAGATTAACGATAGTCTTTTTAAATTCTGATGTGTACTTGTTTTTTGTGGACATTGTAATTCTCCTTTCGTGTCTACTATTTTACATCATTTCCATTTTGCTGTCCACTTTTTTAGTATACATCCAGAAGGAATACGATAGAATTATAGAAAGAAACAAAAATCTAAGTAGTTAAAGAAAAAAAGAAAGAGAATATTTTCTCTTTCTTTTTTTTTAGTAGTTAAGAGTGATATTAAATGATTCTTCTAAAGTATTGCAAAAGATTGAAAAACAATAAGATCTATTACTCATTTCTACATCATTAAACGCTATTGTTTTCGCTTTATTGCCCTTTCTAAAATAAATCCTGCCATTTCCTATAAATTCTACTATCACGTTATCATCAATAAGATCTGCGCAGATGGTACATTTGATCTTATCTGCTAATATTTCAGTAGAAATGATAGGAATACCTTTTATAGTCTTACTAAGTAATCCATCTGGTATAATGCTGCAAAAATCATATAAAGGCGAATATTTCTCCCTTATTACTTTAGGGTCATAATAATCTTCTCTCCTTACCTTTTTGGTCATAAATATTTTTCTCCTCTCCAAATATAACTATATCCATTGATCTTCATAAATATAATATATTTGTCTATTTCTATATGAGAATATTTTTCATTCATTAAATCGATATATTTATCAAGAATTCGTCCATATTCAGACAATAGCATCTTCGGTGCGTCGAAATCGCCGCACCCTACAATTTTGCCGAGCAACTGTTTTCTATCTTTTACACATACTGTGAGAAAATACATACCCGGTGTTGAGTAATCATATCCTTTTAATCTTGTAGGTTTTCGTTTTGGCAATTCCATTATTTCACCTTGCTGTTATCAATGGCATAATCTAATAAAATGTTAATTAGCTCATTCCTCGAACGATTTGTTTCTTCGGATAGTTTATTTAATTTTGAAACAGTTTCCTCCTTTATCCTCACAGAAAATGTTTTATATCCATCTTCGCCCTTTAAGTTCTTTTTATTTATAATAAGTTTATCTTCCACAACATTTCACCTCACATATATTATATGTTGACAAAAGTTATAATTATATGTTATAATAACTAACACAATATATAACATACGAGGAGGTAATAAAATGAAGAAAAGATTACAAGGATTAGTTGCAGGCGTGCTGATTGGTGCGATGCTTACAAGCGGAGTGGTATTGGCTGCAAATACTACTACGCTTTATGATGTAATTGCTAACGGGATAAAAATTATTATTGATGGTCAAAAACTTAATCCTACCGACGTAAACGGCAATAAAGTTGAGCCGTTTATCTATAATGGAACTACTTACTTGCCAGTAAGAGCTGTCGCAGATGCTTTAGGTAAAGCTGTGTATTGGGACGGGCCGAATTACACTGTGTATTTGGGACAAGTGCCCTACGACTTAGAGTATCCGACTGTTACAATTAATGATGTTGATAATATTAGTGATAAAATTAGCTATTTTAAAACTGTATCGTCTGACAAATTAACTGATAATTACGGCAATACATATTCCTATGCTAATTATGATCATGCTGCCACTACCGGTTGTTCATTCCAAACATTACTTAATATGAAATATTCAAAGTTCAAGTGTGTTTTATATGTACCAAAAGGCTGTACATCAGATTACACAACAAGAGTTCTTATAAAAACGGATGGAAAGGTTGTCTATACATCGCCAGAAATAACAAAAACATCCACACCTATTACTGTGGATGTCAACATCAAAGGTTGTAACGATTTTCAAATAGAATTTTCAGAAGGCAGCAAAAAACTTGGATACATTGCAGAGGCAGGATTCTATCAATAATTGTCCGCTACTATAACAAGCAGGGAAAATGTATAGCATTTTCCGAATGTTTAGGATAATCCTAAAACCTTATAAAACGGGCGATTCTTGAATCGCCCCTACGATAAAAGGCTGAACGAAATCAATCGTTCAGCCTTTTAGAATTATTGTCCTTAACAGTACACCTATTAGCACGGGTCGTTTTTGTATCTACGTAGGCTTTCTTGGTTAAAGCTCGTCGCGGACACGATACTTCTGCATCCGTAGATCTTGACCAATAAAGGGGATGATTTCATAGCTGCCCCAGAGACGTGAGGTCAGACGTTTGCTGTAAATCTGCTCTAAGCCCTGGGAATTTAGATTGGTGGAAAGAATGGTGCTCTTTCCCCGAATTTGCCGGGTGTTTACCAGGTCAAACAGGGCGGCGGCGGAGTAGGCGGAGATAAATTCCGTTCCCAAGTCATCCACAATCAAAAGGTCAACGTCATAGAGATACCGGGAGATATACTCGGCTTTTTCCTGTTCCTCGCCCTCCAGGCGTCCGAACTTCAGCTTTTCCAGCATATCAAACAACTGAAACGCCGATTGATAGTATACCGTCTTTTGCCGGGCAAGGGCGTAGTTGGCAATGCAGCTGGAAAGATAGGTTTTTCCGGTGCCGGCATTGCCCATGAGCAGTAAATTGGCATGGATAGTATCGAAGGTTTCCGCAAAGCGGAGACCTTTTTCATAGGCCTTTTTGATATAGGTAAGGGGTTCCCTGCCATTTTCTGACGGTTGCTTGGCAAAGAGGGTGTAGTCCACGTTGTCAAAGGTCTGCTCCTTCATGTAGTCGGTCAGGTTGGCGTTGGTTACCGCGTAGGAGGCGGCGAGACGCTTCAAGCAGTCGCACCGTGCGCCGCTCTGGTCAAAGCCGGTGTCGCGGCAGTTTTCGCAGGTATAGATATCTTCTAAATAATCTGCCGGAAGACCTGCCTGTTTGAGCAGTGTTGCCTTTTCCGCCTGCAGAGAACGGATGGCGGTTTCGATGTCGGAGATATCGCTTTTGCCCTCCAAAACCCGCCGTGCCAGTGCTGAACCCTGCCGTGCAAGGGCAAGTTCAATCCGGGTATAGTCGGGGCGCAGGCTGCGCACATGTTCAATCCGTTGACTATGGATGCCGCGGTTCTCTTCGCGGATACGGGCAAGCTCCCGTACTGCTAAGGTATAGGCTGATTCCATAATTTACACCTCCTGATCCAGCATCATATCCAACAATTGTTCCTCCAGCTGGGAATAATCGGTGGTATTGCCGTCCTGATAATTATTAATGGGACTCTTTTTCGGCAAAGTTTTATCGTTCTTTGGGGCAGGCTTTCTGCCGGGGTTGGCATCCATAGCCTCCACCGCCTCAGGGGTGGTAAGCCCGTCCTGTGCCCAACTTTCTAAAATCTTGTTCATATACGCCCAGCTGAGCTTGCCGGTATGGGTCACCGTCCGGTCATAGGCAAGGGAAACCAGCTCTGGGGTAATACGGCCGTCCTCTGTCCAAAGCTTGATATACTTTCGCTCTGTAGAGGTCAGCGCCCGGTCATAAATGCCTAAAATGCTGCGGATTTGCCGTTCCATACTGTCGGCGGCTTCCAGTACCATGACGTGAGCTTCCGCTGCCTCAAAGGTGTCAATGCCGCGCTCTGCCCAGTCAATGGCAACGGTTTCCAGATACCGGCGGTTGGTCTTGCCGCGCTTTGTGGCGTAGGATAGCAGCATGGTGATAACCTCCACAGGCAGCCCCAACCAGTCCACAAAGGAATAAAGCATTTCCATATCTGATGGAGTCAGCATTTTATGGAGCACCGTCTCCGCTTGATAAAAGAGTCCGGAGATGGACTTGTTATTGGCGGCAACGGCGTCAATTTCAGTCATGGTATAGGAGGGCCGGGAGGCTTGCTTTCTTCCACCCTTGGGCGCAGATACGGCCTTTTGGGGCACAGGTGTGGATTTGGGCACTTTTTCGCAATCCGGGAAGCGATAGCCCCCCTCGTCGTAAATCAGTTCATCACGGCTGACCCAAAAATCCAGAATAAAAATGGCGCGGTCAGGGGTGATGTCCAGGTCCTTGGCAATCTGCTCCGGCTTGGGAAAGACACCGTTTTTATGTACCTGATAGCTGATATAGAGATAAAGCTGCAGGTATTCCGGATTGGAAAACCGCACATACTTCTCTGCAAAGGTATAGGAAATAGGGAAGTCCATAGAGAGTTCACCACCTTTTTGATTGTAGGGAGCGACGAGGGCGTCGCTCCCTACGAAATAATAATTACATAAGTCTGGCACGACGTCATTTTCCTACACAAAATCGTGCGAATACCTGGTCGATAATTTCCTCCTGGATGGTCACCCCAGTGACCTCTCCCAGAGCGGACAAGACATCCTCTAAATCTACATATAATAAATCATAGGGCATAGCATTCAGCAATGCCTCGTTGGCGCGTGTCAATGCATCCGAGGCCTTCAGCAGAGAATCTCGTTGCCGGGCGTTGCTGAGGTATACCTCGCCGGGACGAACACGCCCCTCTAAAAACATGGCGGCAATGGCTGCTTTCAGCGCTTCCATGCCGAGGGCGTTTCCGGTTTTGGGGGTTGCGGTCTCTAAAATACGCGCCATAGGGAATCCCAGAACTTCCGCCGCCCTTTCTCTGGTGATGCAGGGGGTCTTGTCGGTCTTGTTCAGCAAAAGCAGAGTTTGACGCTCTCTTAGCACCTTTGCAATCTCCATGTCCTCAGCGGCAATTTCCTGATTACTGTCAATCAAAAACAGGCATAAATCCGCCTCCTGAATCTGTGCCAGAGTGCGGTCAATACCCAGGCGTTCCACCTCGTCCGCGTCCTTGTGGTCACGGATGCCGGCGGTGTCCAACAAGCGCAGGGAAACGCCGCCTAAGTGTACATATTCCTCAATTACATCCCGGGTGGTGCCGGGAATGTCGGTGACAATGGCACGGTCGCTCCGGGTCAGGGCGTTCAGCAGAGAGGACTTGCCCACATTGGGCTGCCCTACAATGACGGTGGTGATACCGTCTTTCAAAATCCGTCCGGTGTCAAAGGAGCCCAGTAATTTATTAATACCTTGCTGAATTTCGTTAAACTGTTGGGCAACCTCGGCGGTTTCCGGAGTGTCCACCTCTTCGGGATAGTCCGCCGCAGCGGAAATATGGGAGGTCACTCCAATGACCTTTTGGCGCAGGTGGTCAATTTCCTCCGCCAGCTGCCCGGAAAGGGAGCGGACGGCATTGCCCAGACCCAGTGCCGAGTGCGAGTCAATAATATCCATGGTCGCCTCAGCGGCAGTCAGGTCGGTCTTTCCGTTGAGAAAAGCCCGTCGGGTAAATTCGCCACCCTCAGCAAGCCGTGCGCCGCTCTTTAAGAGTTCCTCTAAAATGCGGCTGGCGGCGAAGAAGCCACCGTGGCAGTGGATTTCCACTACCGTCTCGCCGGTGTAGGAGCGCGGTGCGCGCATGACCGCCACCAGTGCCTGGTCAATGGGGGCACCGGCGTTGTCCATCTCGTGGACGGCAGAGAGGGTCAGCTTGTGGCTCTCTAACTCGGTGAGCGGTTTGTGGTTGTTGGGGGTAATCACTCGGTTTGCGATTGCTTCGGCATCACTGCCGCTCAACCGTAAAATGGCAATGCCACCCGAACCGATAGGGGTGGCGATTGCTGTGATGGTATCGTGTAATTTCATAGGAAATCCTCTAATTCTTTTTGATGTTGTCCACCAAATCCTGAATAGTATCGGAAAGCTCGGTGTTGCTGCTCAAGTTCTGCTGCACCTTCCGCACTGCCACCATAACAGTGGAGTGATCCCGGTTGAACTCACTGCCGATTTTGGTAAAGGACTCGTCCAGAATCTCCCGGGAGAGGTACATGGCAATGTGCCGGGGTGATGCCACATCATTGGAGCGGCGTTTAGAAACCAGGGAACCCGAAGGCAGACGGAAGTATTTTTCTACCTCGTCAATGATGACTTCAATGGTGATATTCCGCTGGGGCAGGGAGGAGAGAATCTCCTTGAGTGCCTTCTGTGCCAGTTCCAGGGAAATGGTGTTGGTGCGCTCAATGCCGGCGTATGCCAGAATCCGCTTCACTGCACCCTCCAGGTCACGGACATTGGATTTGATGTTGTTGGCCACATATTCCACGATTTCCTCGTCAAAGGTGAAGTATTCTTCCTCAATCTTGGACCGGAGGATAGCAAGCCGGGTCTCGTAATCCGGCGGCTGAATGTCCGCCATCAGTCCCATCTGGAACCGTCCCTTGAGCCTGTCCGCCAGGTGGGGGGTCTCCGAGGGGAGACGGTCTGAGGTTAATACAATCTGCTTGCCTGCGTCGTAAAGGGTATTAAAGGTATGGAAGAACTCCTCCTGTGCCAATTCCTTGGTGGCAAGGAATTGTACATCGTCAATCAGGAGCAGGTCTACCGTCCGGTGCTTGGTACGAAAATCCTGGTTGGTTTTTTCCCGGATGGCGGTCACCAGCTCGTAGGTGAACTTCTCACTGGTGGTATAAAGTACCCTTTTATTCGGATAATTTTGCAGGTAGTAGTTGCCGATGGCCTGCAGCAGGTGGGTTTTACCCAGTCCGCTGCCTCCGTAAATAAACAGGGGGTTGTACTTGGGGGAGGGAGATTCCGCTACGCCCAGACACGCCGCGTGCGCCAGCTCGCTGTTCTTGCCCACCACAAAGCTTTCAAAGGTGTAGCGCGGATTCAGCGCGCTTTCCTGACGAATGGGGTCCATGGAGAGTGCCGGGTCTGCCGAAGGGGATTCCGAAACCACATCCAGTTCATAAGGACGCCCTGCGGCAAATTCGATGCTGCTTTCCAGCATGGAGCGGAATTTGGTCATAATCATGTTCTTGTTCAGGTCGCCGGGCACCGAGAGACGAATGGACGTCTCAGTCAGCGCCAGGGGCTTAATGGGCTTAATCCAGGTATCAAAAGAAACGCCGGAAATTTCCTGCGCGAGGTCTTGTGATACTTGATTCCATATTTTGGTGAGTTCGTCCACGGTAAATTCCTCCTGGTATCGGTAAATGGTAGCATCGGTAAATCCTCAAAAAAAGTGCAAAAGAATAGGGGCATTGGGAGCCTCCCCTAAGAAGCACTATGATTTTTTGCAAAGAGATACCAAATACGTTATAAGGTAAAAAGTGGGTCAAATTTCGGTTTTGACCATTTTGAAGTTTTATCCGGATACTTATTATAGCATAAAGAAAAAAAATTTCAACACCCAAAAAAGCCGAAAATTTTCTGAAAAATTTTCTTTTTTGAGTTTGTTACAAAATGTGGTGGCTGGGAAATTTTTTTACAACAAGATATTTGATTTTTTTGTCAAAAAAATTAAGAAAAAAATTTTTCACCCAAAAGGGGGTTGACAATTGGCTTTTATCATGATAAAATAATACAGATTTTCTTGTGATTTAGAAATATTGAAACTTTACCATAACTCGAAGGAGGGATAGCAATGCTGAGAACTTATCAGCCTAAGAAAAGACAGCGCGCAAAAGAACACGGTTTCAGAAAGAGAATGAGTTCTAAAAACGGCCGCAAAGTTTTGGCTAGAAGAAGATTAAAGGGCAGAAAGAAACTGTCTGCTTAAGATTGCTCGGCAGACAGTGCCAAGGGAACAAGCATGTATCTGGCGGCTTTGCTGCCGGATACAGAAACATTGGCTGTCTGCGGCGATTCGGAACACGAAATCGTAGTTGTCGTTTTTTCGACAGTCCGGAAGACGCCCCAGGCGTCTTTTTGTCTATTTGTACAGAAAGATAAGGGGTTTGA
>JAXJVM010000111.1:0-7961 GCA_036308515.1 Clostridia bacterium
GATTGGTATGATGCCGCCCCAGGAGGAGTCTGTAGGGAATGAAGACGCTCAGTAAATAGAGGAATGAAGGATGGGAGGACGGAGAGCCAATGCGTTACATATTGCTTGTTTTATTGGCGGTTCTGCTGCTGGCGGCGGCAGTGCTCGGGCTTGCAATATGGCATCGCTGGGAGCTGCACCTGCATTTCAGGGACAAGCATTTGACCGTCCAGCTGCGGGGCTTTGGATTGCACAGAACCATACTGGATCGTGACTTTTCCGCGGAGGAAAAGGAAGATACCTCCGAAAAACCGCCGCAGGCATCCACCAAGAAAGAGGAAAAGGAAAACCGGTTTCTAGCCAGGTTTAAGGCAGACAAAAAGCGGATTTACGACCCGGACAAGGGTGGATATCAGCACGGCGGTGCAGGCGAGGTCATCACGGAATACCGGGAGCTATGGGAGGATGCCAAGGAGACCTTCCGTGACATCTTTGACGGGCTACGGTATAAGATAGAGGTTGCGAAAACCGAAATCCGGTTAGACTTCGGCACCGGAAACCCGGCACACACCGGCATGGCATACAGTGCAGTGTGGGGAGCGGTGGGGATCTTCTATCCCCTTCTTTGCCGGCATATCAAAATGGACTACCCTTACATGGAGGTCACCCCGGACTTTTATCAAAAGCGGTTTGATTTGGAAGTTAAGAGTATAATTAAGGTAAGACCTGCGCATATTATAAACGCCCTGCTGAAACAAGGCTGGCGGATGGCGGTTACTTATCTCACAAATAAATTTAAAAAAGGAAGTGGCAAGCATGAGTGAAAACAAACACCCCATTGAAGGAATTATGTACACGGCACTGCAAGGCCTTAAGGACATGATTGACGTGAACACCATCGTTGGTGATCCCATCACTACCCCGGACGGCACGGTGATTATTCCCATCTCTAAGGTGGCACTGGGCTTTGGTGTTGGCGGCAGTGAGTTCGAAAAGTTCCGTTCCGGCAAAGAGAACGGCGAAGCCCCCAAGAATATGTTCGGCGGCGGTACCGGCGGCGGTATCTCCCTGACCCCCGAGGCGTTTTTGGTGGTAGGCGGCGGCAAAATCCGCATGCTCTCTATTACCCCCCAGAACGGTATCTATGACCGTCTGTTGGATTTGGCACCGGAGGCCATCGACAAGGTTGCAGGTATCTTCAAAAAGGACAAAAAGGTAGAGGTTACCGTGGATGACCTTGATGAAGAAGATTTTTCTGTAGAAGAATAGTGCAATAAAAAAGACTCGCAAGAGTCTTTTTTTATTGTACCTCGGTAAATGTTGTGTTTATGAATCTTTGTTTGGTTTCTTCTGAAAAGTTGAAATCAGTAATGATATTGGTCACCTCATCAAGTGTACCGAGGTATCGCTTTGCACTTGAAATAACCTTTTCATGGTCAACCAGAAAAAACTGTTGCTTACTTTGTTCTATCATGGCTTTGATTACCAGAGTGTAAATGCCGCTGCCGATGCAAATTTTTCCGTCCTCTGTTACACCCCCTGTTGAGAAAAACGCCTTATCTGCACCATATTTGTAAATGTTCTCCACGGTTTCTTCGCTATAAGCCATGGAGGGCGGTTCGGCAATTTTTCCTCCAAGACAATAAACGGTGATGCTGTATTCACTCAAAAAGGATGCAAGAGCAAGGTTGTTGGTGATGACGGTCAAATTCTTTTTTTCGGTAAGATATTTTCCAATATATTGAGAGGTAGTAGAGCCATCGATAAGAATGGTATCTCCGTCACAGATAAACTCGGCGGCTTTTTTGCCGATTTTGTTTTTAGCCGGACGCATTTTATTATAGCGAAAGACCAGAGGAACAGAGCGGGATTTCAACAGTTCTACACCGCCGTAACTGCGCTTGACCATTTTTTTCTTTTCCATCATGTTCAGGTCACGGTTAATGGTGGCGGTAGAATAATGCAATTCTTCAGTGAGAAACTTTACTGTTACAAATCCGTTCTTTTTTAAAATCTCTTCAATATGTTTGATGCGCTCGTTCTGGTGCATAGGCCCCCACTCCTTTTGAGAAAACATGAGAATTCTTCAAAATTTTAGACTCTGTTGCAAAATGTTGAGAAGGTATCTATAATAGATTATACTTCTTTGACGGGAAATGTCAAGAAAAAACGTAGCGGCAGAGGTGGCATAATGAAGAATCTGACTGAAGGTAACATCTACAAAAATTTTATTGTGTTTGCAATTCCAATGGTATTATCGGGAATGTTTTCGCAGTTGTATACTACAGTTGATACTGTGATTGTGGGAAGATATCTGGGAAGTGACGGACTTGCCGCCCTTGGTGCAACTACGGATTTGCTTACCTTTCTGTGTTCTATTTTCTGGGGATACAGCGGTGGGGCATCCATATATGCCGCCAAGCTTTTTGGTGCAGGTGAGTATAAAAAGCTGAAAAATATTGTGTATAACAATGTGATGCTGAATGTTTCGGCAGCAGTGGTTGTAGCTGTTGTTGTGACTGTATTTTGTGACCCCATTTTAGATGTATTAAAGGTAGATACTGCAATCCGGGCTCAGGCAAAAACTTATATGCTGGTTTATGTTTGGGGAATCGGCTTGATTACTTTGCACACAGTATTTGTGCATACCATGCAGGCATTGGGAAGCGGAAACTTTCAGTTTTTCATGTCTCTGATTTCTGCTGTGCTGAATGTTGCAGGCAATATCTTTACCATTACTGTCCTTCATTGGGGCGTGGCGGGGGTTGTGCTTTCTACGGTATTCTCTGCGTTTGTAGTGGATATTTGCTTTGCCGTAAAGCTGAAGCAATGCTTCAAAGAACTTGGTGTAAACAAACACCCCTTTCATTTGGATGTCAAAAGTATTCGGGAGCCATTTGTCATCGGGGGTATCAATATGCTTCAACAGATGGTACTGTATCTTTCTGCATTGCTGATATCTCCCATGATTAACGGAATCGGAAGCAGTGCAACGGCAGGTTATGTAATTGCCAAAAAGGTGTATAGTATCAATACGGGTATTTATCAAAATTCTGCAAAGACGGTAAGTAACTATACTGCCCAGTGTGTGGGTGCCGGTAAGACCCGAAAGATAAAAAAAGGCCTTTATGTGGGTTGGATGCAGGGCATGCTGCTGTTTGTTCCGGTATTGCTTTTGTGCGTGATTTTTGCAAAGCCGGTATGCGGGTTGTTTCTCTCCGAATCCGGTGATATGGCAGCCTTTGACTATGCCATGTTATTTGTAAGATTCTTCCTTCCTTTTGTAGTGGTGGATATGCTGAACAATCTGTTTCACGCTTTTTTCAGAGGCACGTCATCTATGAAACTTTTGTTCATGTCTTCCTTTACAGGGGCGGTAGCACAATTGGTACTCACATACCTGCTTCGCGGTTACGGTATGCCGGGCGTGTATTTGGCGTGGATTTTAGGTTGGCTGACAGAGGCGATTTTTGCAGTGAGTGCATACCTTGCCGGATGGTGGAAGAAGTATTGCGGGTATAAGGATTAAGGATAAAAAAGATGCAGAGTGAGGCGTACTCTGCATCTTTTTTTCGTTTCTTTCAAATCAGGTCTTGCAAGCTTGCATGTTTTCTTGTATAATAATATATTAGAAATCTAAAATGGGATATAAGGGGGTTGCGTTATGACGAAAATCGGGTTTGACAACGAAAAATATCTGCAAATGCAGTCGGAACATATCAGAGAGCGGATTTCCAAGTTCGGCGGTAAGCTGTATCTGGAATTCGGCGGTAAGCTCTTTGATGATTACCATGCATCACGGGTACTGCCGGGATTTCAGCCGGACAGTAAGCTGCGGATGCTGCTGCAGCTCAAGGACCGGGTGGAGATTGTCATTGCCATCAATGCGGCAGACATCGAGAAGAACAAGCTTCGGGGTGACCTGGGCATTACCTATGACATGGACGTCATTCGGCTGATTGACTGCTTCCGTACCATCGGTCTGTATGTGGGCAGTGTGGTTATGACCCAGTTCCGGGGTCAGCCTACGGCAGAGGCGTTCCAGAAGCGGCTGGAGAATCTGGGCGTTCGTGTGTATCGGCACTATCTCATTGACGGTTATCCCTCGGATATTGCCAAGATTGTCAGCGACGATGGCTACGGCAAGAATGAGTATATCGAAACCTCTCGGGAACTGGTGGTGGTTACCGCTCCCGGCCCCGGTAGCGGTAAGATGGCAACCTGCCTGTCTCAGTTATATCACGAGCATAAACGTGGCATTCAGGCGGGCTATGCCAAGTTCGAGACCTTCCCTATCTGGAATATTCCTCTGTCCCATCCGGTGAACCTGGCTTACGAGGCCGCAACGGCGGACTTGAATGACGTAAACATGATTGATCCCTTCCATCTGGAGGCTTACGGCGAGACCACTGTCAACTATAACCGTGATGTGGAGATTTTCCCGGTGGTGACCGCCATGTTTGAAAAAATCGTAGGCGAGTGCCCCTATAAATCCCCTACGGATATGGGTGTCAATATGGCAGGCAACTGCATTGTAGACGATGAGGCGGTGCGCAATGCCTCCCGGCAGGAGATTCTTCGCCGGTATTATACTGCCCTTTGTGACCAGCGTAAGGGCTTGCTTGAAGAGGAAGTGGTGCTTAAGCTGGAACTGCTCATGAAGAAAGCCGGCATCACCGTCCATGACCGTGACGTCATTGCCCCGGCACTGCAAAAGGCGGCTCTAACCGGTGCTCCGGCGGCAGCCATGGAATTGCCTGACGGCTCTATCGTTACCGGCAAGACCTCGGATTTGCTGGGTGCGTCCTCGGCGCTGCTGCTGAATGCATTAAAGACTCTGGCAGGCATTGATGACGAGGTCCATTTGATTTCCCCCACCATTATTGAGCCTATTCAGCACCTGAAGGTGGGACATCTGGGTAACCGCAATCCCCGGCTCCATACGGACGAAGCTCTCATTGCCCTTTCCATCTGTGCCGCCACCGACCCTCTGGCAGAGAAGTGCATGGAGCAGTTGGACAAGCTTCGGGGCTGCGAGGTGCATTCCTCGGTGATTCTCTCCTCGGTGGACGAGAAGGTGTTCCGCCGTTTGGGCGTGAACCTCACCTGTGAACCCCAATACCAAGCTACACCGGTCAATATGCAGTAAATAAGAAAGCGTGTCGATAAAGCATCGACACGCTTTTTGTGTGTATCAAGTCTGTTACTTGGTTCCGCTGCCGAATACATCTGCCACCTCGGTGATGGAGATAAAGGCGCCGGGGTCTTTGTCCAGAACAATGTTCCGCATCTTTCCAATCTGGAAACGGTTGACTACGAAATAAATCATGGTCTTGTGCTCGGAGGAATAATATCCCTGTGCCGGAACCAGGGTAATACCGGAGCCAAAGGTCTCGGACAGAGCCTTGCTGATTTCTCTTTCTTCGGTGGTAATGATGGTTGCCGCCTTTGCCTTGTCAAGACCTTCGACAATAAAGTCAATGGTTTTCAGTGCCACCGCATAGGTAATGATAGAATAAAGGGGCAGGGTCCAGCTCTGCAGAACCGCACCCACTACTATGTACAAAAGCACGTTGTAGAGCATGACAAAGGTGCCTACCGTAATACCGATGCGCTTGGCAAAAATGACCGCCAGAACCTCGACACCGTCAATGGCACCGCCGAAGCGGATGGTCAGACCGCTGCCGATACCGGAGATAATACCGCCGAACACCGCGCACAGGAGCAAATCCGTCCCTGCAAAGGGGGAACTGGTGGACACATCCACCGGAAAGACGTAGGTAATCAGGTATGCCGCCAGAGAATAGATTGCTACGGCATAGACCGAATAGACGGTAAACTCCAGCCCCTGCCGCTTATAGCCGTAAAGAAAGACGGGCAGGTTCAGCACCAGCAGGAAGAAGGACAGGGAAAAGGTTTCCGGTGTAAGCTGTCCCAGCAGCATGGAGGTGCCGGAAATTCCGCTGTCGTACAGGTGTACCGGCGATAGGAACAGGGTAACGCCAAAGGCGTTGATGCACCCTGCCAACGTCAGCAGCAGAAAGGTCATGGGTGAGTATTTGCGGCTTTTGCGCCGTGGTTTCTTCATAAAAGATGCCTCCTTATACTGTCATTATTTTTGTAGCGTGTTACGCTTGATTTTCTTGGTGGTGGTTTTTTCGAACTCGGTGTCCCGGAACTTGATTTTTTTAATCTGCTTATATACCGCCAGATTTTTGTTCATGGCCAGAATGTCTGACTTAATCTGTGCCTGTACCGCCTCCCGGTTTTCCTCGGCATTGGTGTAAACCTCCGCCACAATCATGTCCTTTTCCTGGTAGACAACCGTCTCGGTGACGTTTTCAATATAGGAAATCAGGGTCTCGATTTCCTCCGGGTAAACGTTCTTGCCGTTGTCCAGAATGATGATATTCTTCTTTCTGCCGGTGACGGTCAGGAAGTTGTTTTCCATTTTGCCGATGTCTCCGGTGTTGAACCAGCCGTCTACCAAAACCTTGGCGGTCTCCTCCGGCTTCTTGTAGTAGCCCAGCATGACAATGTCACCCTTGACCCAGATTTCGCCTTCGCCGTTTTCGTCGGGGTCTGCAATCCGTACCTCAACTGTGGGGACAGGGTTACCCACGGTGCCGTACTTGATGTTGTTGTTGCGGTTCAGGGCAACAATGGGGGAGCACTCGGTGATGCCGTAGCCATTGATAATGGTAACCCCGAAATCGTCAAAGCCCTTCATGTACTTCTCGGAGATGGGTGCACCGCCGGAAATAATCATTTCCAGATTGCCGCCGAAGTTGGCGATGATGGACTTGAAGAACTTCTTCCTCAGGTCAATGCCAACCTTTCTCAGGCAGTTACTTAGGGCAATCATGGTTTTTACCAGTTTAGTTTTACCCTGCTTGTCTATGGCTTTCCAGATATTTTTATAAAAGTTTTCCACGTACAGGGGAACCACGGAAATGTGTCCGGGTTTGGCCTCCTGAATGTCCTTGAGTACCGTTTTCAGGCCGCTATTGATAAAGATGGTGTTCCCCATCCACAACTGACAGATGATGCTTGCCATAGCCCCGAAGGTATGGTTCAGGGGTAAAATGGCAACGGTCACATCCGGGATCATCATACAGGACATACTCCGATAAGCGTCCATGGAAAGGTTCTTATGGGAGAGCATCACCCCTTTGGGGTCACCGGTGGTACCGGAGGTGTAAATGATGGCGCACATCTTCTCCCGGTCGATGGCGGTTTTGGCATAGGCGTCATGGCCCTCTGCCAGTAATGCTCTGCCCTCGGCAAGAACGTCATCAAAGTTCGCGTCCATATTGATAAAGCTATCGGTAACAATGCCAATTTCCTTCATCTCTGCCACGCATTTGTCCTTAGAGGCGGCGTGCAGAAGCAGCTTTGCCTCACTGTCGTTGAGCAGATGTACAATTTCGTTGGGTTTGAGCTCCTTGTCAATGGGAACCAGCACATTGCCGCTATTGAGGACTGCAAAGTAGGACACCACCCAGGGATAACTGTTTTCGCCCACCAGAGCGATTCTTGCACCGTCTGTGTAGCCCTTGGCGAGCAGATATTCACCCAGTGCAGTAACATCCGCGGCAAATTCCGCAAAGGAGACATCCGCAACAGTGCCGTTCTTCCGGTAGCGGAAGGCAACCTTATCCTTATACGCCTCGCCGCCGTAGCTAATTAAGTCCTTCAGGTTTTCCAGATACTTTCTCTCCACGTGCTGATCGGGAATTTGTCTTGGCAATGGAATCATCCTTTCAAATAAATTCATACGATTCTGCCGGATAACTCAATAGTTAATCTTATTCTATCATAATTCGATTTATTTCACAAGTTTTTTCTTGCCACTGTTCTGTTAAAATAGATATGTTACAATAAAAAAAGACAACAACCTAAAAAAGTGATATAATAGTTTTTACCACAAAACAAAAAATCACGAAAGAAGGTTGTTGCATAATGAGTATAACATATACAAC
>JAXJVM010000112.1:0-2220 GCA_036308515.1 Clostridia bacterium
GGTCAAATGTGACGGTAAAATAGAAAGCATATTTTCTTTTATAGCTGATGGGGCTGGTTCATTAAGAATCGGCCCCGTTTGGTAAAAACAGCCTTAAACTCAACCCTTTCTTCTTATTCCATTTGGATGCAACTGTGAATTATGCCGGATTTATATCAGCAAGCGTTCAACCATCATATCTTAGCCAAAAACAAACGGCAGGATGGGCTTACTTGTTGCTTAAAAAACTTTACATAATAATGCATTTGTTGGGAGCGGGTTGTTGGTGTGTATATAGGGGAATGTTCAGTTGGACGGAAAAGAGTGCCTAGTTGGAAACTTGAAATTTGGGGGTTATTACGATTTTTTGTCTGTTTCTTCATGTTTTTTGTACTTTGGGGCGTGGCGTGGCGCGATATAAAGAAATAAAAATATTTGACAATGGATGGTGGTTTTGAGGTGAGATAACATAAGTATTGAATTGGGGCGCCCCAAAATGGATGTAGAAATAACAGATTTTCCATCAGAAAAGAAGTACCTTTAGGGTGTCTAAACAGTAGACCATTTGTTCACTGGCTTCACAACCCAGACATAAGTATGGTCCTGCGTGTCTGTAGAATGGATATTGGCCGTGAGATGCCTTATAGAAGCTTACCTGTATAATCCTTGAGACCGCAGTTTAGTATTTTTATAACCCTAAAGCTACTTCCAATGGCAAAGAAAGCGAAAAAAATCCATACCTCCAAAGGTATTGAACTAAAAATTGTAAATCCCAATGCTGCGGGCATTGACATTGCGGATTATGAGATGCAGGTGTGCGTGCCCGCAGACAGGGACGGTGAGAACAACCGGCGGTTCGGCTGCTTCACCCGTGACCTCAACGAGATATGCTCATGGCTGTGCGCCTGTAAGGTCGACACCGTCGCGATGGAGGCTACGGGCATCTATTGGCTTCCCTTGTACTTCAAGTTAAAAGACTCTGGCATAGATGTTGTCCTTGTCAATGCCAGGGACGTGAAGAACATCTCCGAGAAGAAGACGGACGAGGCCGATGCGGAATGGCTGATGCTGCTGCACACTTACGGCCTGCTCAAAGCCAGTTTCCAACCGGAAAACGAGGCGCGTAAGGTGCGCAACCTGGCAAGGCACAGGAACAACATCCTTAAAGCGTCCAGCAAAGAGGTGCTGCATATGCAGAAGGCCATGGGGCAGATGAACATCAAGCTTTCGAACGTACTCAGTGACATCGCCGGGAAATCGGGGATAGCGATAATCGAAGCGATCCTGGCGGGGGAACGCGACCCTCGCAGTCTCGCTCTTCTGGCGGATTCCCGCTGTAAGCGCAGCAAGGAGGAAATTGCCCTTTCTTTGGAGGGGACATGGGGAGAGGACCATCTTTTCGAACTCAAACAGGCTTACGATTTGTATAAGTATCTTCAAGGGCAGATGGCGGAGTGCGACCGCATGATTGAGAATGCACTCACTTCCTACACGGCAAAGATAGATACAGAGATGGGCCGGTATGTAAAATCGGGAAAGCCTGTATGCAAGAAGAACGCGGTGAGTTTCGACGTCGAGCAATATGGATACGCCATCTGGGGTGTCAATGCGATGGAAATACCAGGAATGAGTGCCAGCTCGCTGCTGCAACTGGTCGGGGAGTTGGGACACGATTTTGTGGAAAAGTTCGACACACCGGAGAAGTTCAGCAAATGGTGCAATCTGGTTCCGAACAACAAGATCTCCGGCGGAAAGCTCATTTCAAGCAGGGTGCCGAAGCGGAAGAATCCCGTAGGACAAATCTTCAGACTTTGTGCGAATACATTGAAGAGCGCAAAAAACTCATTAGGAGTCTATTTCCGAAGGATACGCTCGAGAAGCGGGTATATGCAGGCCATTGTCGCAACCGCGCACAAAATGGCCAGAATCTTATATGTCATGGTAAAAAGCAAAACAGCATATGACGAGACTAAGGTGGGACTTGACGAACAGGAACTGCTTATGAAAAAAATTGAACGAGCAAAATATGCACTAAATAGGCTAAATGCAAAACTCTGTAATTCAATGGGTTGAAAATTTGTTATATAGAAGAACATAAGAATCAAAAGAGAAAAACATGTCTTCCTGTTACGGCGAATATGTTATTCACTGTTTTTGAGTATAAGGGTCTGTGACCCGATAGCATAGAAGGGGATTGTAAATTCCCACCTCAATTCCATCGGATGGCATATCCGATGGTAC
>JAXJVM010000113.1:0-2631 GCA_036308515.1 Clostridia bacterium
CACCATCGCATAGTGTGTAACAGTGCTTTTAGGGATTTGCTCTTCCTTCATCAAATCGAACCCATAGTGACGATATAGACCTACGTTGGATTCCTTGTTGGTTTCCAGATATGCCACCATACGCTCGTCGTCGCAGAATTGCAGCATAGGGCGCATCAATTTGCTTGCCAAGCCTTTGCCTTGCGCATCTTTTTTGATAGAAAGATTATATAAATACCAATCGTAATTTTCGGTAAACTCTTTTTTAAGATTCATTGCATAGGTTTCGTAGGTTAGGAGTCTACCGATAATACCAAGGCCTGAGTGCAGTATCAGGTTCAGCCCGCCATTCATTAGAAACGGAAGGGTTTGGCTGCCCGTAAAACCAAAGGGCAGCCAAACCGCAAAGCCGTTGATTTCCTCACTGTCGGCGTAGATTACAGCATCCTCTGTCATGGTTTTAAGGGAGATTTGCATAATCAGCTTAGATGCCTTGGCATCATATTTTCCCTTGGTAAACCAATTGTGTAAGGGATAGTCCTGATAGGCGTCAGCCGCAACCTCGGCCAAACGGTCGAGGTCCTTTTTTTGCACAATATATAAACCCGCTTTTTCTATCGCTTTCTTTGCAAGCGGAACTTCTATTTTTCTGACTAATTTATCCATGCGCTCACCTCTAAAAGAGTTTCTTGGAGTGTTTTTCCATATCTTCTGCTTAATCTCTTGGCTTTTTATAGACGGTATTGTATTTGTGCAAGCTTCGGAAATTGATGGGAATTAACCCACACTTGCTTTCATTTCGATTCAGATTATTACGAACAAAGCGTATCAATCAATGCTTCAAATACAAGCAGCGCTGTTTTGCGATCCATAAATTCATCTGCATTCTCTGCTCCCTGAAGATGCTTTACCACGGCAGCTTCTGGATGGAACTGAAAACCAATGATAAAGTCTTTGCCGGTATATTCAATGATCTCGATCATCTTTTCTGAATTCGTATCAACACTTCCGGATACAATTAAATTGGTATTATCAACATTCAAAACAGCCTGATGATGCCAGGATGGACAACCGGTCAGGATATCCTTTTGATAGATTTCATAGGCGAGAGAGTCATTGGCGACAGACACATCATGGGGCGCATAGTCTCTATAGGATTCAGGGGTTGTCTTTTCGTTGCGGTGCTGATACAGGTACTCCTTATTCAGATTTTGAAAATGTGTAGGAATATCCTGAATCATTTTGGCTCCACTGACCACCGCAAGCATCTGCATACCACGGCAGAAACCAACCGCAGCAATATTTTTTTCTATGCAGTAGGACATCAAAATGTAGTCAGAAACATCTCTCGTTGCGTTAAAATCTATTTCAGCTTCAATCCCGTGCCAAGGTTCGGGATCAGAATAAAGCGAAGAACTGATATCCTCGCCACCCGTAAAAATTACGGCATCGATACCTTGCATGACCTCTTCGATGTTGGTGCTTTCCCACAAATTCTCTTTGATGGCATTCGCGGACTCAAGTGTAAGACCTCCAACTTCGTCCGTACAATCCACAAGAGTATTATTACTGTCGTATGTAAGGTAATCCGCTTTAACTTGATCTAAAAGGACCGGTTTGCCACCCGCTTCCTCAACAGCGGCAACAATGTTTGTGTAGAATTCTGAATCGGTATCGGCTCGCCATGCAATACCTATAACAACTTCCTTCTGTGTTGAATCAGCTGTACATCCTGTGAAAAAGACCGAGCACAGTAAAATAACAATTAAAAGCACAGCAAGACTTCGAGGAATGTATGTGAGATTGTTTTTTCTTTCCATGATATTTGCTCCTTATCGTTCTAAAATGATTTCACCGCTCGGGTGCATAATCAGTCTTACTTTTTTGTTGTTGTGGGTCGCATTTTAAGTGTTTTATGAATGAACAAGACGACAACCAAAAGAACAAACAGTGCAGCGCACAGCTTATGGACGATTCCAAGAGCCGCAATGCCGGACACATTCATAATGACGATTCCGGTGATCAGTGCAATGCCGTAGCAAGCTCTCATCAGGATTTCAAGTGCAGGAATTTTCCATTCCTTTTTGGTTAATACCGTATAGGCAATCAAAGCCAAAACACCAATTACAGAAATAACAATATGTGCGGTCATACCGGTAGCTCTGAGTAAAAACAACAGAACACCGATAAGCAGCATAATAGGCGCAAAAATCAAATCTTTTTTCATGACAGTTTGCTTCCCTTCTTATTTATCAAGTTTTTCTTTCCAAGCTTATCGAGACCGAAGAACAAGAAACCTACAACAACAAAGGCAACAGAAAGGATACCGATCCACATAAGCACGCCACCAACACCCTGCGTATCAAGATTTACAAAGAAGTAAGGATAGATAAGGGGTGTGGTTGTGGTAGGAATCAAAATAGAAGAGTCAAACTTCAAGATGATTGCCTGGATAAGCAGGAAAATTACGTAAGCAAGAGGGAACGCAATGGAAGCAATAGGATAATACCACTTAGCTTTTTTGCGCTCGTAGAACAAGAACCAGTCAGCTATGTACATAATAGGAAGAACTACATGGAAAATAAGGCTTCCAACTCTCCAGTTTGCCTGGGGATCACGACCTTCTGCGCCGGCGAGCATAATGTTGAATAC
>JAXJVM010000114.1:0-2589 GCA_036308515.1 Clostridia bacterium
CGGCTGGATTATTTCAGATAAGGAGGTTGGATGATGAAAATACTGGAAATCAAAGACCTCTGTAAGAGCTTCGGCAAAACCCAGGTACTAAAGGGTGTCAACTTCTCCATGGAGGAGGGCGAGGTGGTATCCATCATCGGCTCCTCCGGCAGCGGTAAGACCACCCTGCTGCGGTGCATCAACTTTCTGGAAAAAGCCGACCGGGGTCAGGTACTGCTGGATAATCAGGTTCTCTTTGATGGTGCGGATAAGGAGCTCACCGGCAAGGAACTGCGCAAACGTCAGCTGAACTTCGGCTTGGTGTTTCAGGATTTTAACCTGTTTCCCCAATACAATGTCTTGGATAACGTGATGCTGGCGCCTAAGCTGCTTGCTAAGGAGCGCCCCGACTATAAGAAGAACAAAAAGGAAATCCTGGCGGAACTCAGCGCCAATGCCGTGAAAATTTTGGAACGCGTAGGGCTTGGGGAGAAGCTTTCTAACTATCCCTGCGAGCTCTCCGGTGGTCAGAAGCAGCGTGTTTCTATTGCCCGGGCGCTGGCGTTAAAGCCCAGAATCCTGTTCTTTGACGAGCCTACTTCGGCATTGGATCCGGAGCTCACCGGCGAGATTTTAAAGGTCATCCGCAAGCTGGCATCCGAGCATGTGACTATGGTGATTGTCACCCACGAGATTGATTTTGCCATGGGGGTCAGCGATAAGGTGATTTTTATGGCGGATGGTGTTGTAGTGGAAGAAGGGACTCCCCAGGAGGTTATTGGCAATCCCAAACACGAGAGAACCCGGAGCTTTTTGCAAAAACTCAACGAAAATTGAGGAATTAACGCCGGAATAAGTTAAATTTTTCACAAATTTCAAAAAAAGGCTTGTATATTTTATCTGAATGCGGTAAAATAAGCAAGGATGAGATGGAAATGCCTTTTGGGCGTTTTCAAATAACGTAGCAAATGAATTAAAATTTTATATATTTTTTAGGAGGTACTTTACTATGGCAGTAAAAGTAGCGATTAACGGTTTTGGCCGTATTGGCCGTTTGGCTTTCAGACAGATGTTCGGTGCAGAGGGTTACGAGGTAGTTGCAATCAACGACCTGACCGATCCCAAAATGCTGGCACACCTGCTGAAGTATGACTCTTCTCAGGGCAGATATGACGGTCACACCGTTGAAGCAACTGAGAATTCCATCATTGTTGATGGCAAAGAAATTATCATCTACAGCGAGCCCAAGGCAGCTGACCTTCCCTGGGGCAAGATCGGCGTAGACGTAGTTCTGGAGTGTACTGGTTTCTACTGCTCCAAGGAGAAGTCTCAGGCTCACATTGATGCAGGCGCTAAGAAGGTTGTTATTTCCGCTCCTGCAGGCAACGACCTGAAGACCATCGTATTCAGCGTAAACGAGAACACCCTGACCAAGGATGACACCATTATTTCTGCTGCATCCTGCACCACCAACTGCCTGGCTCCCATGGCTAAGGCTCTGAACGATTACGCTCCCATCCAGAGCGGTATCATGGCTACCATCCATGCTTACACCGGCGACCAGATGATTCTGGACGGTCCTCACAGAAAGGGTGACCTGCGTCGTGCAAGAGCTGGTGCGGTAAACATCGTTCCTAACTCCACCGGTGCTGCAAAGGCAATCGGTCTGGTTATTCCCGAACTGAACGGCAAGCTCATCGGTGCTGCTCAGCGTGTTCCGGTTCCCACCGGTTCTACCACCATCCTGACCGCAGTTGTTAAGGGTAGCGACGTTACCGTTGACGGTATCAACGCTGCTATGAAGGCTGCTTCTTCCGAGTCCTTCGGTTACAACGAAGACCAGATCGTATCTTCCGATATCGTTGGTATCCGTTACGGTTCTCTCTTTGATGCAACTCAGACCATGGTTGCTAAGATTGCTGATGATCTGTATGAAGTACAGGTAGTTTCCTGGTACGACAACGAAAACAGCTACACCAGCCAGATGGTAAGAACCATCAAATACTTCGCAGAACTGTAAGGAACTTGACGTTCCACCCAATGCCGAGCAAGGTTTTGCAAAAGATTTCTTTTGCCGCCGAGCCGCAGAGGACTGGTTCTCATTATGAGCAAATCAAAGGGCAGACCAAGCGGTCTGCCCTTTTTTGTGGCTGAAAAGCAGGCAGCCGCAGGCTGCCCAAACCGCCCCGCCTTAGGGATTTAAGGGGGGCGGTGGCATTCCGAAGGAATGCCGGTGGGGGGATGTCGAAAGAAGGGAGTCCGAGGGAAGCCCTCGGCGACTTTTGGTTCCTTTTGGTCGTTCAAAAGGAACATAGCTGCATTGTGCCAATGCTAAGTTGCTTCATAGAAAGATTGCTATTAAGATTCTTGTAAAATCATCTACAGAAAAATAGTCACTTATGCCACGCGGTTTACACATTCATACCGTACGATGCGTTCGTACAGATTGACGTATTGTTCAAACAATTCCTGCGCTTCCTCGTCCAGCATTGTTGCCAACAGCCTGCTGACTTCCGCTGCCTGTAAAATAGCAGCATGATACTCTTGAACACTCATTATTTTTACCTCCTTTGTTTTTGCAAAATAAAAAGTGCGCGGCCACGCAAGAGC
>JAXJVM010000115.1:0-5664 GCA_036308515.1 Clostridia bacterium
GAAAATAACCTGAAGGACAAAGTATCTCTGGGCGGCACCTTCTGTATGGGAAAATGCGCCGAGGGCGTGTGTGTCACCGTAGATGATACCCTGCATTCTGTTTCCCCCGAGACCGTGGACGAATTTTTCGCAAAAGAGATTCTCGCAAAAGTGTAAACCAAAAGGATGTGTTTTCACATCCTTTTCGTGCGTGAAACATGAATCGGAGGTCTGATTATGCTTATCGTGCAAATATGCATCGGAAGCTCCTGTCATTTGAAGGGCTCCCATGAGCTTGTTGAAAAAATCCAGAGTGCCATTGCGGAGTACCATCTGGAGGACGATATCACCTTGAGCGGAAGCTTTTGTATCGGCAAATGCAACCGGGAAGGCGTCACCATCCAGGTGAACGATGATATCCACATCGGCATCACACCGGAAAACTTTGATATATTTTTCAAAGAACATATTCTGGATGTGCTGCATAAAGGAGTATAAATCAAATGGCAGAGTGGTTAAAACTAAAAAAATCAAATTGTAAAAACTGTTATAAGTGCATCCGGCACTGTCCAGTAAAGTCCATTCGCTTCTCCGGAAATCAGGCACATATTGTGGGAAACGAATGTATTCTGTGCGGTCAGTGCTTTGTAGTCTGTCCCCAGAACGCCAAGGAGATTGCCGATGAGACCGAAAAGGTAAAGGTATTGTTAAACAGCGGTGATCCGGTTTTTGTCAGCCTTGCCCCCTCCTTTATTGCAAACTATGAGGGAGTTGGTATTCAGTCCATGCGCGACGCTTTGCAGAGGCTGGGCTTTTCTGAAGTAGAAGAAACTGCCATCGGTGCCACCATTGTCAAAAACGAATACAACCGTATGCTCAAAGAGGACGGCAGAGATATTTTGATTTCCTCCTGCTGTCACTCGGTCAATCTGCTGATTCAGAAATACTTCCCTTCGGTACTACCCTATCTGGCGGACACCGTCTCTCCTATGCAGGCACATTGCCTGGACATCAAGGAACGTCATCCCGATGCCAAGACCGTATTTATCGGGCCATGTCTTTCCAAGAAAGACGAAGCGGACTATTACGGCGGCATCGTCGATGCAGTCCTTACCTTTGAAGAGCTTAGTCGCTGGCTGGATGCCGAGGGCATCGTGCCGGAAAAGACGGTGGATGATACGCCGGAAAGCCGCACCAGACTCTTCCCCACCACCGGCGGAATTCTAAACTCTATGGGAGACCGGGTGGAGGGCTACACCTATCTGGCAATTGACGGCACCCAAAATTGCATTTCCGCCCTTAGGGATATCGAAAAGGGGGACATACATAAATGCTTCATTGAAATGTCTGCCTGCAGCGGAAGCTGTATTTCCGGTCCTGTCATGGAGAAGTTCAGTTCCTCACCAGTGCGGGAATTTCAGGCGGTCTTTGGCTATGCCGGAGACGAGGATTTTGTGGTATCGCAGCCTGATTTTAGCGCATTGAGAAAAAATCTGGAATACATTCCCAGAAAGCTGCAGCAGCCCACCGATGACGAGATTCGTACCGTGCTTCGGAACATGGGCAAGATTCGCCCCGAGGACGAGCTAAACTGCGGCTCCTGCGGCTATGATACCTGCCGGGAAAAAGCTGTTGCCATCTATCATGGCAAGGCTGAGATTTCCATGTGTCTGCCCTTCCTGAAGGACAAGGCGGAAAGCTTCTCTGATAATATCGTCAGCAATAGCCCCAACGGCATCATTGTGGTCAATGAACAACTGGAGGTACAGTTGATTAACACCGCCGCAAAGAAGATTCTGAACGTGCGTGCTACCTCCGATGTCATGGGCGAGCCGGTTATCCGCATTATGGATCCGGCGGACTTCGTAACGGCGCTGAACAATGGCAGACGGATTTCCGACAAGCACATTTATTTAGCAGAATATGACAGATATGTTGAGGAAACCATCATTCCCGATAAGGATTACCACATTGTTATTTGTATGCTTCGTGATGTCACTGATGAGGAAAACAGTAAAAAGCAAAAGGAACGCATCAGCACCCAGACTATTGATATTGCCGACAAGGTGGTTGACAAGCAGATGCGGATTGTTCAGGAAATCGCCTCCCTGCTGGGAGAGACTGCGGCCGAGACCAAGATTGCTTTAACAAAACTAAAGGAGACGATTGCGGATGAATGATTTGTGTGCTGACATCGGTTACAGAAGTATCAATCATTACGGCGAAGAGCTCTGCGGCGACCATCTGGACATCGTAACCAACGGAGAGCATTCTACCATCATCGTTCTGGCAGACGGCATGGGCAGCGGTGTAAAGGCAAGTATCCTTTCCACCCTGACCTCCAAAATTATCTCCACCTTAATGGCATCGGATCTCTCCATTGAGGACTGTGTGGCCACCGTTGCGGCAACACTGCCGGTCTGTTCGGTGCGCGGCGTTGCCTACTCCACCTTTACCATCATTCACGTTGTGGACAATGAGTTTGCGGAAATCATCCAGTACGACAATCCCCAGGTATTCATCCTCCGGAACGGAAAGAACTACGAATATCCCCGGGAAGAGCTGAATATTGATGAAAAGAAGATTTATAAATCCAAAATCCGTCTGGAGGAAAACGACCTGTTTGTAGCAATGAGCGATGGGTGTCCGCATGCAGGCATCGGGCTTGCCTACAACTTCGGCTGGAAACGAGAACAGATTATTGACTTTATGGAGACCATCGAATGCGCCGGCTACAACGCCAAAACCCTGGCTACCATTCTGATTGACGAGTGCTTCAAGCTCTACGGTGAAAAACCCGGGGATGACGCTACCGCCTGTGTCATACGGATACGCAAGCGCAATCCTATGAACATCCTTTTCGGACCGCCTTCCAACCGGGACGACTGCAACAAGATGATGTCCCTGTTCTTCTCCAAGGAGGGAAAGCACATCGTCTGCGGAGGAACAACCTCCTCCATTGCTGCAAAGTTTCTGGGCAAGGAGGTACGTCCAACCCTCAAGTTTGAATCCAAAGAAATTCCACCCATTGCGGAAATTGACGGGGTGGATTTGGTCACCGAGGGAGTTATTACCGTAAATAAGGTTCTGGAATATGCCAAGGACTTTATCTCCGAAAACAAAGAGTACGAGCATTGGGAGTTTGCCCGGGACGGTGCCTCCATGATTGCACGACTGCTCTTTGAAGAAGCTACCGACATCAACTTCTATGTGGGGCGTGCAATCAACCCTGCACATCAGAATCCGGATTTACCCATCAACTTTAATATCAAGATGAATCTGGTCAAAGATCTTTCCGAATGTCTGCAAAAGATGGGCAAGCATATCAAAGTAAGTTATTTTTAAGAGGTGAGTATTGTGAGAAAATTTGACACCAAAGTACAACACTTAAAATACAAAGTATTAAGAACCGTAGCACGTTTTGCTTGGGAGGATACCCTACTTGAAAAGGTTTCTGATATCCCGGAAATCATTGTACCAGGTCCGGAGGCAACCATGCGCTGCTGCGTATACAAAGAAAGAGCGATTCTTTCCAAGCGCGTGAAGATTGCCATGGGCGGTGACTCCGAAAATCCCAATGTGATTGAGGTTATCAACATTGCTTGTGACGAATGTCCCATGGGTGGCTATGAGGTCACCAACGCCTGTCGCGGATGTCTGGCGCACCGCTGCGAGGATGTGTGCAAGCGGGGGGCTATCAGCTTTGACCGTCAGCAGAAGGCACACATTGACAAGTCCAAGTGCGTGGAGTGCGGCGCCTGCGCAAAAGTCTGTCCTTACAGTGCCATTACCCATAACAAGCGTCCATGTCAGAACGCCTGCAAAATCAAGGCAATTACCATGGACGAAAACAAGGCGGCGAAAATTAACAACGACAAGTGTATCTCCTGCGGTGCTTGTGTTTATCAATGTCCCTTTGGTGCAATCACAGATAAATCCTATATCTTAAACGCCATCGACATGATTAAAAAGAGCGATGGCAACAAGAAGTACAAGGTCTATGCTATGGTTGCTCCCTCCATTTCCAGCCAGTTTACCTATGCAAAGCTGGGACAGGTTGTCACCGGTATTAAGAAGCTTGGCTTCCACACGGTGATTGAGGCGGCTCTGGGTGCAGACATGGTTGCTGCAGCAGAAGCCAAAGAGCTGGTGGAAAAGGGCTTTTTGACAAGCTCCTGCTGTCCTGCCTTTGTCTCCTACATCAAGCAGAATCACCCGGATATCGTACCCCACATATCCCATAACCTTTCTCCAATGGGGGCTCTTGCCAAGTATATTAAGGAGAATGACCAGGATTCCAAGGTAATCTTTATCGGTCCCTGTACCGCAAAAAAAGCCGAAGCTCAGTTAGAGAGTGTAAAGCCTTATGTTGATGCGGTTCTGACCTTTGAGGAGTTGCAGGCGCTCTTTGATAGCCGTGATATTGATATTATGGAATTGGAAGAGGGCGTACTGGACAACGCCTCCTACTTTGGCAGAATTTTCGCCCGTTGCGGCGGTCTCTCTGATGCGGTTGTTCAAGCCATGAAGGAACAAGGCTTTGAGGACTTTGACCTGAAAGCCATTGCCTGTGACGGCATTGAAGAATGCCGGATAGCCCTTTTGAAACACGCCAAAGGCGTTCTGGACGCCAACTTCATCGAGGGTATGGCATGTATTGGCGGCTGTATCGGCGGCGCAGGATGTCTAACCCACGGAGCCAAGAACAAAAACGAAGTGGATAAATACGGTAGGGAAGCTCATGAGAAAACCATTTCCGATGCCATTCGCGTTTTGAACCAAAAGTAGGGCATACATACAAAAAGCTGATGGACAAAAATCCATCAGCTTTTTGTTTTCCATTTTCCTTTTTTATGCTTCCGGCAGCAGAGTTGCCACATACTTTTTTACCATAAACGCCGGACGATAGGATTCCTTTGCTTTACGCATACCGGGAAGCCCCATATCCTCCTCCCGGTTGATAAATTCGAAGTCCTGCCACTGGTGCAGTAAAAACTGCTGGTTCATCATGGCAAAGGCACCATCATAAGCAGTATCAGCGTGTTCCAGGTGAATCACCGCCATCTTTCCGCAAAGAGGCTCTCCAACGGAAAAGGCTATCATCTTCCCGTCCACCCGCAGACAGCCGCCCCGGACATCCAGTGCATCCCAGTTATGAAACAGTTCCTGTACCGCCTGGCGTTCCTCTTCCACACCCGAAATCTCATCGACTCTGCTTTGATACCATTCTTCAAAGACCCTAAGGCATTCCTCCAGGTTCTCCTTGCCGATGGTTTGATATTCCCAGTGATAGAGCCTCTTGAACTTATTGACATGATTCTTCTTGGTGTGAAACCGCTTACCTGCAAGGTTGCTTAGTTCCTCCACCTTATACACATAGTCAAAGGAATTGATATCCTCGGTAATCAAAAACTTTCCCGGAAAGGACTCAGTCAACTTCTTTACTGTCAAGTCATCGTACAGGCGAATCAAAGGAGTTTCCCCAATCTCTTTAAAATACGCAAGCAGTTCCTCAATGACCGGTACAATATCTCCCTGAGTTCCGTCCTCCCGGGCAAAACCAATAGGAAAGGTAGCACTGCGCGGTCCTCCGGTATGCTGAGGCATAATGCAGAGCATATCATGCAAAATCACATACCGTATATCATAGCTTTTGCGCCACATAAACAGATTGGTAAAGGTAAA
>JAXJVM010000116.1:0-1960 GCA_036308515.1 Clostridia bacterium
GAGGAAATATGCATCCCCAGACGTTTTTCCATGACAGCAAGAAGCATAAGGGTTCTGGATAAATCCACGCCCGTTGCCATCCGCCGGGGATTTCCAAAGGATGAACTTGCCGCCAGCGCCTGTACCTCTGCAAGAACAGGGCGGGTACCCTCCATGGTACAAAGGATACAAGAGCCTGCCTCTCCCTCCGGTCTGCCGGACAGAAGCGCCAGAGACGGATTAGGAATTTCCACCAAACCTTCAGATGCCATCTCAAAGACGCCGATTTCGTTGGTGGAGCCGAAACGGTTCTTGATGGCACGAATAATGCGGTACGCACGCTGCTGCTCACCTTCAAAGTAGAGCACGCTGTCCACGATATGTTCTAAGATTTTCGGGCCTGCAATGGAGCCCTCTTTGGTGACATGACCCACCAGAAAAGTGGCAATGGATTCCTCCTTTGCAATGCGCATGAGGGTTGCAGCCACATCACGAATCTGGGAAACACTGCCGGGTGCCGGAGAAATATCCGGGTTAAACATGGTCTGAACAGAATCCACAACCAGAATATCCGGCTTTTCCTGGTAGATACAGGCAATGATGTTGGTCATATTGGTTTCGGAGTAAATCTGAATCCGATCCGTATGGACGCCCAAACGATCGGCGCGAAGCTTAATCTGCCGTGGAGATTCCTCACCGGAAACATAGAGAATTTTACAGCTCTCCCCAAGGTTTCCGCACATTTGTAGCAGAATGGTAGACTTACCAATACCCGGGTCTCCACCCAGCAGCACCAGGGAACCCCGGACAATACCGCCGCCCAGTACCCGGTCAAGCTCGGTAAAGCCGGTAGACCTCCTGGCATCCTCGGTGGTAGAAATCTCATAAAGGAACTTAGGTTTTGCAGAGGACACAATGGATGTTGCCTTATGGCCACCCTTAGGGGCCTCCACTATGGTTTCCTCGTTCATGGTGTTCCACGCGCCGCAGCCAGGACACTTTCCCATCCATTTTGGGGATTCCGTACCACAGTCAGAACATACAAAGATTGATTTCTGCTTCATGAAGCCATACTCCTTATCTAGACTATGCGAAAAATACGGCAGAGGATTCTGCCGTATTTTCACGCTTATAATACCTTCATACTTTGAATCCGAATATCCTCGGTGGGAGTACCGCCCTCGGGACCCACACGCTTAACATCCAGGAAACTGTCCACTGTCTCCATGCCCTCGATGACCTTACCAAATGCGGCATACTGCCCATCTAAGAAGGAAGCATCATCATAGCAGATGAAGAACTGACTGCTGGCAGAGTTAGGATTGCCGGAACGCGCCATAGAAATTATGCCGCGCTGATGGGAAAGGGTGTTACCCATAAAGCCGTTTGCGGCAAATTCACCGGGGATGTTCTCATCACTGCCACCCATACCTGTGCCCATGGGGTCACCGCCCTGTGCCATAAAGCCGTCAATCACGCGGTGAAAGGTTAGCCCGTCATAGAAGCCTGTCTTTACTAATTTCTCGAAATTTTCTGCCGTTTTCGGTGCAAATTCGGGCATCAACTCAATCACAAAGCTACCGCCCTTTTCCATTGTAACTTGAATCTTTGTATTAGCCATTGTTGCTCTCTCCTCCTGTCTCTTCGGTAGTTGCGGCAGCCGCTGCAGCCTCACTCTGGCTCTGCTCCTGTAGAGTTGTCTGCGCATTTACAACGGCATTAACCACGTCAGCAACAGACAGTTTCTTGAGCACGCTCTTCATTTCTTTGATCTCCGCATCAGATTTCCAGTAGTTCTGGAGCTCCGCGGTTCCAACCAAACGCTTAATGATGTGATAACCGTAGTCGGTCTTTACGATATCGCTAATCTGGTCAAAATCCAGTGCGAAGGATGCTTCTTCAAACTCCTTTACCATCTCACCGGGGCCAAAGGTATAGCCTGCAGCGGTGGCACCAGGATCTTCGTTATACTGGTCAATCA
>JAXJVM010000117.1:0-4613 GCA_036308515.1 Clostridia bacterium
AGTTCGTGACCCGGTATGACATTGACGCTCACATTGCCAAGCTGTGCCAGGTTTACGGCGAAAAATGCCAGCTGATGATAGACTGCGTGGACAAGTATTTCCCCTCCTGTGTGACTCACACCAATCCCGAGGGCGGTCTCTTCCTGTTCTGCACCATGCCGGAGCAGTATGATGCCAAAGCGGTCATGCAAAAGGTACTGGAAAAAGGTGTTGCCTTTGTACCGGGTGCCACCACCATGATTGATGATAAGAAAACTTATAGTACCTTCCGTATGAATTATTCCACCGCCTCCAAAGAGGATATCGAAAAAGGTGTGAAGATACTTGGCGAAGTGCTCAAAGAAGTGGTAGGTGAGTAACATGGAAGAAAAAAAGAGAATTTTAAGCGGTATCCAGCCCTCCGGCGCCCTGACTTTGGGTAACTATGTAGGCGCACTGCGGAACTGGGTGGAGCTGCAAAAGACTGACCAATATGAATGCTATTTTATGCTGGCGGATATGCACACGATTACGGTGCGGCAGGTTGCCAAGGACTTCCGCAAGAATGCCATGGATCTGCTGGCACTGTTTATCGCCTGCGGCCTGGACCCGGAAAAGAACCCAATCTTTTTCCAGTCCCATGTGCCGGCACACGCCCAATTGGGGTGGGTGCTGACCTGTAACACCTACATGGGTGAGCTTTCTCGTATGACCCAGTTTAAGGATAAGTCCAAAAAGCATACTGGTAACATCAATGCCGGGCTCTTTACCTATCCCTCGCTCATGGCGGCGGATATTCTGCTCTATCAGGCGGATTTGGTTCCTGTCGGCGCTGACCAGAATCAGCATCTGGAGCTGACCCGTGACCTGGCAAACCGATTCAACAACGCATACAGTGAGACCTTTAAGGTGCCCGAGGGTTACATTCCCAAAGTTGGAGCCAGGGTTATGAGCCTGCAGGATCCCACCCAGAAGATGTCCAAGTCCGATCCCAACGAAAACGGTTATATTCTCCTCTTGGATTCCCCGGATGCGGTGGTGCGCAAAATTAAGCGTGCCGTTACCGATTCCGGCTCCGAAGTCAAGCGCGGCGAGGGCAAAGAGGGCGTGGAGAACCTCATGAGTATCTATTCTGCCATGACCGGTAAGACGATGGAAGAGATTGAAGCAGAGTTTGCAGGCAAGGGCTACGGCGATTTTAAGGGTGCCGTTGCCGAAGCCGTGGTTGAGACCTTAAAACCCATTCAGGAACGGTATCAGGAGCTCATGGCAAACAAGGATTATCTGGAACAGGTTTACCGCCGGGGCGCAGAAATTGCCTCCCGTACGGCGGCAAAGACCCTCTCCAAGGTCTATCGCAAGGTTGGGTTTATCCAGCCGTAAAGAGGAGGAAGCAAGATGCTTTTGAATAACAATCTCTATGTGCTGCTGACGTTGGCGGTTGCCTTTTTGATTTCTTTTGCGGCGACCCCTATGGTAATTTCTCTGGCGCATAAAATCAATGCCATTGATGTTCCTAAGGATGCCCGACGGGTGCATAAGAAACCCATTCCCTTAATCGGCGGTCTGGCAATTTTTTATGGATTTATTGTCAGTGTTCTTTGTTTTGCCACCATCGACCGGGAAACAGCAGGGATTTTGATTGGTTCGGTGATTATAGTAACGGTAGGCGTCATTGACGATATGTCGGATATGAAGGCCATTGTCAAACTGCTCTGCCAGATTATTGCGGCGGCAGTGGTGGTCTACTGCGGCGTGCGGATTGAACATTTTTCCAACCCCCTGTATGGTTGGTTTGGTCCGGAGTATATTGTGCTGAACTATTGGGTTTCGGTGGCAATTACAATGTTCTGGATTGTGGGTGTCTGTAATGCGGTGAACCTCATTGACGGTATGGATGGTCTGGCAGTGGGTATTTCCTCCATTGCCTCCATGTCTTTGCTGGCGTTGACCTTAATCAGCAATAACCCCAACGTGGCAATTCTCACGGCGGCAGTTGCAGGCGCTGGCTTTGGCTTTCTGCCTTATAACTTTCATCCGGCAAAGATTTTCATGGGAGATACCGGGGCACTGTTTCTGGGCTTCATCCTCGCCTGTATTTCCGTGCAGGGATTCTTGAAGATTTCTGCTATTATTTCCTTTGCGGTGCCTATTTTGGTGCTGGGACTGCCGATTTTTGACACTGTCTTTGCGATTATTCGCCGAGTGCTCACCGGGCGCTCCCCCATGTCCCCGGACAGAGGACATCTGCATCATCGGCTCTATGATATGGGATTTTCCCAGCGGCAGACCGTGGCAATCCTGTACACCATGACGGCAGCCCTTTGTCTGACTGCGGTTGTTATTTCTATTCAGGGCTATAAGCGAGGACTTCTGCTGATTCTGGCAGTATTCCTGATTATTCTGCTCTCTCTGAAGTTCATGGGCGAACTGAAAGACCCAGCAGAACATAGTGAGTATACCCAAGATTTATCTGCGATGGAGGAAGAAGAACATGGAAAAGATTAAGGTTATGACTATCTTTGGCACACGCCCGGAGGCGATTAAAATGGCACCTCTGGTAAAAGAATTGGAGGCGCATAGCGATGCAATCGAGTCTATCGTCTGCGTGACCGCGCAGCATCGTCAAATGCTGGATCAGGTGCTGGAGATTTTTGATATCAAGCCGGACTATGACCTGAATATTATGAAGGAACGTCAAACGCTGGTGGGCATTGTCACCCGTGCCTTGGAAGGCCTGGATGAGGTCATGAAAGAGGTAAAACCGGACATCGTTCTGGTACACGGTGATACCTCTACCACTTTTGTGGGAAGCCTGGCGGCATTTTATAACCAGATTGCTGTGGGGCACGTGGAGGCTGGTTTGAGAACCTACGATAAGTATTCTCCCTTCCCTGAGGAGATTAACCGCCGGATTACCGGGGTCATTGCGGATATGCACTTTGCACCCACCGAGCGGAACCGGCAGAACCTGCTCAAAGAAAACACCGATGATTCCACCATCTATATCACCGGTAATACCGTCATTGACGCACTGAAAACCACCGTCCGTGAGGACTATACCTTCAAGGATGAAACCTTAAGGAATATGCCTTGGGATACCAAAAAGGTCATTGTCATGACTGCCCATCGCCGGGAAAACCTAGGTGATCCGCTGCGGAATATCTGCATGGCTGTCCGGGAACTGGTGGAGGAATTTGCGGATGTTGAGGTGGTTTATCCCATGCACATGAACCCTGCGGTTCGTGAGGTTGCCAGGGAGATTTTGGGCGACCTGGAGCAGGTGAAGCTTATTGAGCCGGTAAATGCCGATGAACTCCACAACGCCATCAAGCGCGGCTATCTGGTGCTGACGGATTCCGGCGGTCTGCAGGAGGAGGCTCCTTCTCTGGGTAAGCCGGTTCTGGTACTGCGTAACGAGACCGAACGCCCTGAGGCGGTAGATGCCGGTACGGTGAAGATTGCCGGTGTCAGGAAAGAGGATATCGTCTCTATGGCACGGGAGCTGCTCACCGACGAGGCGGCCTATACCAAAATGGCAAAGGCGGTCAACCCTTACGGTGATGGATTTGCTTCCCAGCGTATTGTAGAAGCGATTTTGGAGCATTTTAAAAAGTAGAAGTGATTTCCGCAGGACACGGCGGAGTAGGAGGTTGTCTTATGCAAGCAACAGTTTTGTGTTATCATCTGTCAGAAGAAAAGGAAAAGGCAATCACAGAGGCCCTTGCACTTTTGGGGGTGAAAATCCGCCGTGTTACCGCAGAGGAACTTGGACAGACTGTGGGTTGTCTTGCTGGGGTTGAAGACATGGAAATGGCAAAATCCGCCGGAGAACCGCCCGTTACTGCAGAGACGGAGGTTTTGGTCATGTGTGGTTTTACCCAGATGCAGTTTAACCTGTTTATGGCGTTGTTCCAGCGGAAAAAGATTCCCCCGGTGGGGCTGAAGGCAATGCTGACCCCCACCAACCAGGAATGGACCTTTGCTAAACTGGTGGGTGAATTGCAGGCAGAACACGCCCTGATGACCAGGCAGAACCAGGGTGGCAAAAAATCTTCCGGGAAAAACGAAAAAAAATGAAAAAAAGCTTGACATCGAGAAGAATTTCTGGTAAAATAGCTTTTGTGTTCGCCGAAAGGCGAAGATTTGGCGGTATAGCTCAGTTGGCTAGAGCATACGGTTCATACCCGTAGTGTCACTGGTTCAAATCCAGTTACCGCTACCAAATATGGCTCCTTGGTCAAGTGGTTAAGACTCCGCCCTCTCACGGCGGCTACAGGGGTTCGAATCCCCTAGGAGTCACCAGCGAAGTCCCGCAAACTGTAAGGTTTGCGGGGTTTTTCTTTTTGTTGGTACAACACTTTATACCACACTTTCTTTTGATGTGAGCAGATTATCGAAGACTTGGGAGAGGGAATTGGATATTCTCTCAAGGTCACCGCTCATTTCGTGCCCATATACTCCAAAGGTATCCATGTTCGCACTGTGCCCGATAACACTTTTTACATCACCTTCAGGCAAGCATTTTGCGATTGAAACAAAAGTATGCCTTAATTCGTATGGGGTGATTACAGTAATACCGTTTGAGCGACAATAGCGCTGAAACTGATGCCGGTATTGTTCCTGTGTAATAT